>JAZGEW010000051.1:0-19642 GCA_036478875.1 Promethearchaeia archaeon
AAAACTTGATTATTAGATACTGATTATTTAACAATATTAACTGAAAAATTAATATCCTGAAAAAAATCAGTTTGAAAGGATTCTATAAAAATTATAACCCAAATTAAAAACTCTTTAACTTTATAAGAGATTTTAGAATTTTTACAAAATTTTTGATTTTACTCAAAATTTTTTATCTTCGAGGAAATAAAAGATCCACTTCTGGAAACACTTTATAAAGATAATGATTTGATCGGATTTCATGAAAAAGTATAGATTATCTAGTGAAAATTTAAGTGAAATCATCGTTTCACGAAGAAATGTTTTATATTTATTAATAAGAGGATACCAATGTTGTAATCATCATCTTTATAATTTGCTTTACTAAAGCTAATTTTTTCTTCTTTAACTTATCAATAAAATTTTTTTGAAGTCTTCTAAAGTTAAATTAGATGGTATTCCTAATTGAGTTATTTTATGAATAAATTCATGCAACGACATTTTTGCAATTTCCGCAGCTTTTTCTATTGAAATTTCTTTCAAAATATATTTCTGCATGGCAAAATTAAGACGTTCTTGTTGTAGACCTTCAATTAATAATTTTTTAACTAAAGCAGCACGATCAAGATTTTCGTGTTTAGCAAGTTCTTCAAATTCTTTTATTAAATCTTCATCTAACCTTAGATTTATTTGTTTTGTCATTTTACACTCCTCTTTCTTATTTTTCCTTTTTTTTATTTATAATATTTTTTGCTTTATTTTTAAAAAAGGAGATAATTTCCAATTTTAGTGATTTAATTATAGCCAATTCTTTGAAAAACGCTTTAAATTCAGTATAATTAATTATCCCTTGTTGTAAGAAATCCAATAATATTACTTCTGACGTTTTAGGTCTTAATCCTAAATTTAAAGCATAATTTAACGCTTTATGATCATCTGTTATAAGAGTCCTTTTACTTTTTATACACAGTTCAATGGATTCTCTTTCACCTTTTCCTAAATTTTCAGAAGAAAACATATCATCCAATTTTAGTTTACTTTCTTTGATAATTGATTTATCCAAGTGTAATTTTAATTTTTTAGCATCAGAAAAAAGATCTAAATCTTCTATAAGCTCATTTTTAACCGTTTGACTTACGACAATATTTCCTAATAAAGGTAATTTCTCTTTTATTTGAATTTTTGTTAAATATATTAAAGAACAAGTATCAAAAACAAATTTTTTCATTATTATGTTAATAACATTGCTAGCATTTATATTTAATGATACATTTCATATCAAAAATATTCTTTTATTTTATAGAAAATCGTAAATCAATATTTATTATATTATTAGATAACTTATCTTGTTCAATTTGTTTCACGATCTTTTGTTAAGTTATTTAATTATTGAAGACTCTAACTGTTTAAAAAAAAGAACACATATTAACTCTAATTATGGAAGAAAAAGCAGATAAGAGTTCTTTCAAGAGTTATCTATTTTTTTGGTCAGGACAATTAGTTTCTATTTTAGGTTCAAGTGTCGTATATTTTGTATTACTTTGGTGGCTAGTAGATGAGACTGAAAGTGCTGTAGCTCTTTCAATTGGTTCAGTCTCTTATTTTGTACCATTTATTTTAGTTTCCCTAATCGCTGGAGTTGTAGCAGATAGATATGATAGAAAAAAAGTGATTTTTATAGTAGATTCACTTCAAGCATTCTCAACATTCATCATGATTTTATTTTTTGCTTCTGACATTATGGAATACTGGCACCTTTACTTCTTTTTTGCATTTCGTAGCATTTGCCAAGCATTTCATCAACCAACTCAGAATGCAATTATTCCAACTATGGTCCCTAAAGAAAAAAATAAAAATAAAATTGTTGTTTATCTCTTTACAAAAATTAGATTACTTGATTCTGAAAAGGATTCATCACAGGAACCCGGATAAAACAAAATAGGAATAATGGTAAAGATCAATTTTTCTATTCCTCAATGAAAAAAATTGGAAATTAAATTTAATAAGTAAATTTTCTTTCTTGTCAATTAATCCAATAAAAAATTATATCATGTTAAAAGTGGCATCTTATGTCAAGTAAAAGCGTTAAAGATTATTATATTAAGAATAAATCAGGTTTGATGAAGCAATTTGAATTTTCCTTAAAAATTGCTAAAGATCTATTAATGGAGAGCTTTATTGAATCCAAGTCAGAAGATCTGATCAATCAAATGCGAAAGGAATATGAAGACATGCTGACCAAAATGACCGATATCGGAGGAAGTAGGAACCATTTCATTTCAACTCTTACAGCTAAAGTATCTTTATTAGCAATATTTCGCATCCTTGAAAAGGAAGGATATACTTATCGAGAAATTGGGGAGTTTAATAATAGATTCAAGGAGATAGAAACAAAAAATGACATGGAAAA
This sequence comes from Promethearchaeia archaeon, assembly GCA_036478875.1. GTDB lineage: Archaea > Asgardarchaeota > Lokiarchaeia > Sigyniarchaeales > SOKP01 > Loki-b32. Next base: position 2,390 of record JAZGEW010000051.1, read on the forward strand.
AGCAGAAAAGAGTGGAGGGAATCTTTTAGATGTCATCTTTAGTGATGCTTATATTAATTCTCTAAAGAGACATTGCGATAATTCACAGAAGAGGAAATATTCTGATAATTGGGTTATGGAATTCATGGATGGAACTAATGAAGATTTCGATTATGGCTTTAATGTGTCTGAATGTGCAATTCTTAAGGCATATAAGAAACTTGGAGCAGAAAAATATGTACCTTTTGCATGCCTTCTTGATCATGCTTACGCACATGTTCTGGGATATGGTTTATCGCGTAACCAAACCATCGCAAATGGAGCTTCAGGATGTGATAATCGATACACTCGAAATGGTAATACTCCTAAAGCATGGCCTCCTGATAATATAAAAGAGTATACAAAAGTATTTGAATGATTTTTTTTCTTTTTTTTAAATTGATTCATTTACAGCTACACGTTCTATATGAAGTATATAGTTATGAACTTTTTAAGTATTGATTTCCAATTCTTATCCCTTCAAAATATTGATTTTTAAACTATTAGGATTAAAGAGTAATTAATTGTTCTATTCCTCAATGATAAAACCAGGTTGGTATATCTCATTATCTTTACTACCATCTGGATTTTTCATGAATTTCAATAAGGCTTCAACAATTTTCTCTGGTGGTTTACCCTTTCCAGCTAAGGCTTCAACTTTTTTACGATTCTTTAATTTGAAATAAATTATTCCACCCCACGGAGGTGATTCTATACCCCCATAAATATAACGCTCAGCTTTTACACTTTCTATATTTTCCCATTTATATACTTCTTTTTTTTCTACTGAACCTATAACGGGACTTTCAGATTTTATAATTTTTCCTTCCTTTCTGTCGATTGCCAATAAGGAAGTTAATTTTAGATATTTATAACCAATATAAATTGAAATTGCGGCAATTATGATAAAAATTGCTGATAATATAAAATTAAATGGAATAAAATTTCGAAAAATTGGTTGAATATAAGGAAGTATTGCTAGAAGAATTCCTGATAACACTCCCATCCCCCCACCAACACTAATAAAAATTATACCCGTTTTACATCGCAGAGTTTTACATCTAATCACAGCATTATCTTTATTAATAACTTCAAACTTCAAATTAAAACGACCTATTAATGGATTTGTTACTCAATAGTGTTATCAATGAAATTATCATATTAAAATATTACCTCTTGATTCTTTTAGAAATATCTCTATTATTTTAATCGAGGTTTATCCATAATTTTTCAGTAAATACATATCCATAACCTTAAAATAATAAAATTTAATTATTTGGGAGTGTTTTTAAAAATATTGTAAAAAAAATGGGCCCTTGGATTAGTGGAAGATCGTTCGCTTGGCATGCGAAAGGCCGCGGGTTCAATTCCCGCAGGGTCCATTTTCGATTCTCATTATCGGTAAATAAGCTCTAAGTAAACCAATGAATCCTGTATTATAATAAAGGTTTAAAAAAAATATCAACAAATTTATTATTAAGCCTGTATTAGGGTAAAAAGAAAAAAAGAGAAAAACTTAGAATTTCTTCTTATCTGGATCTTTTTTAGAATTACTCAATACTTATCTATTATTATAACAATTTTTATAATTCATTGTTAATAGATCTCATCAAGAATGATAAAACGGGTTATAAATAGTTAGGGATGCATCATGAGTCGGGTTGAGCACCATGGTGCATTTGGTCTTCTTTTTTATTATATAATTTATATAATGTTAACTGGTTCACTGATAATTCCAAGTAATTACTTTTATGCAATAGTCTACTTTTCTGTACTTCCTGATCTTGACGCTATATATTATTTCATAAAAAGCAAAGGGAGATTGAAGCTCACTATGGCATATCAGCACCATTTGAATTCCCTCACTCATGTTCCTCTCATTTTTTCTCCAGTTATTATTGTTTTTATTATTAGTTTTATTATCAATTTTTATCCTCTCTATTTTCTGATGGCAGTTGTAGGGATTTACGGTGGTCATTTCTTACTTGATACAATCGCCAGTGGAGATGGAATAATGTGGGGAAAACACCCATTTAAACGAAAGAAGTACACTCGATTTATTAACAAATATTGCGATAAAACAGATGGATATCATGGAAGATATTGGGATGCTCGCTACCGTCAAACTAAAACCTTCAAAATTGGAAATTACGGGGTAATTATTGCAAGTACAATTATTTTTTTTCATATTATAAATTTATATCTAGCAACTGATTTAACATCAAGGAGCCCAAGAAGCAGTCTTTTTGGTCTTATTTTATTTTTTTTAATATTTCTATATTTCGGGTTAAGAAAACCCGCTGAAAAATGGCTCGACGAACCCCCAGAAAGTAGATATTCAGATTACAGGGTGAATATGAAATATATTAGCGGGTTGAGTGAAAAAAATAGAAGAAAACATATGGAGAAATATCAAGGTTTATTGGAAGATAAAAATGTAAAACTCCTTACTTAGGTTTTTTGACAATATTTTATTTTTTAGAATCCTGTTTAATCATACGTTGAGCTAATTCTTTAAAAGCTTCTTCAATATTTTCTCCGGTTTTAGCTGAAGTTTCTATATATATACTGTCTTGATTTTCAGCATAATCTCTTACAATATCGTTATCAATCGAACGGCTAACCTCTTTTACTAAATCTAATTTATTTCCTATTATAATAAAAGGAATCTTTTTTTGTAATATTTCAAACATTTCTGAAAGCCAATGTTCTAACTCTTCATATGTTTTAAGTATTGTAAGATCAAAAATTACCAAAGCACCATGAGTTCCTTCATAATATTGATTACGAAGAAATTTAAACTTTTCTTGTCCTGCTACATCCCATATGACAAGTTTAGCAAGGTTTTTTTCATCTAAATTTATTTCCTTTGTTAAATAGTTAATACCTATAGTTGTTATGTAATCATGAGAGAATTTATTCTTTATATATCGATATAAGATGCTAGTTTTTCCTACTGCAGGAGCACCTAATAGAAGAACTTTAAAACCATGCTTTTTCAAAAGAAATCCACCAAGATAAATTCTAATTTTTATTAAATTAAACAGTACCTATTTGTAATTATTTATATTATACCAAGAAATATATATTCTTCTTGTATAAAGCCATTCATCTACAATTTTCCTTGTATAAAATATTTCATATGATTTTCAAAAATATTTTAAGTCAAAATCTTTAGGTTTAAATAAGTGTTTTATTTGATATAATCTATGACAAAGCTAAAAAAAAAAAATAACCTTATAATTCTTACAATCATTCTTATCAGCTATTTTGTTATTCCATTTATTGGAATACAATTAACTAATTCTGATTCTTATAATCATAATAAAGAAGCTACAATAGATATAAACTCTTTAACCTCATCTTTTGAAATGCTTATCAATTCAAATGATATTAATCAAGAAACTTTTTCAAGCTTTCAAAGTTCAAAGTTTGATAAAAACCTTAATGAATTTTGTACAACTCTAATTAAAAGCCCAAAAAGTAATCCAAAAGATATAAACGTTATTGTATCATTTGAAGAATCCTTACCTAAAGAAGAACGTATCGATATCCTAGACTCTGTGTTTGATAACTACAAATTAAAAAAGAATTACGATATAATCTCTGGTACTCATATAATTATCAATCCTAATCAACTTATAAAAAAAAATTATGTTATAGAGGGAATTAAATCAATAAGAGAAATTCATGAATCGAAGTATTATCAATTACCTTATATTAAGGATGATTCTGTTCAATTAAGTGCTTTAGATAGTGAGGATTATTCTAACTGGTGGCTTTCTGCTATCGGGGCAAATAATCTCTCATATGATGGATCCGGTGTAAAGGTGGCTGTGATTGATACTGGAATATATCCTCATCCCGATTTGGACATTATTAATAACAGTAATTTTGTAGCTAATGAGAGTTTATTGGACTATAATGATGCTACAGGGCACGGAACTCACATCGCGGGAATTATAGCCGGTGATGGGATTGGATCTTCAGGAGAATATCGTGGTATTGCTCCAGGTGCGCTTTTAATAAATGCACGAGCAGGAAATGAAAGCGGATTAGAGGAGACTGATATAATAAGCGCGATCGAGTGGAGTTCTAAACCAACAAGTTCGGGTGGTGCTGGAGCAGATATAATTTCTATGAGTTTTGGTGGAGGTTATCCAATTATTTCTGATAATATAACGAAAGCCATATCATCTGCTAAAAATGATTATGGTGTAATTTTTGTATCATCTGCAGGTAATTCTGGTCCTGGATATTTTACAGGTTCGACTCCCGCTTCTGGTATCGATGTTATTTCCGTAGGGGCTACAAATAGAAATGATAATTTAGCTTCATTTAGCAGTTGGGGTCCAGCATTTGGATATATTGGGTATCCTGATGTTGTAGCTCCCGGCGTGAATATTATTTCAGCAGATGCTAAAGATTCTACATTTTCCAAGATGGAACGTTATAAAGATAATTATTTTAATTTTGCTGGTGATGCTGATTATATTCCTTTGAGTGGAACGAGTTTTTCCTGTCCTATGGTTGCAGGAGCATTAGCAATCCTCTTGGAAGCTTATCCCTATATCACACCAGAAACTGCGAGGATTGCCTTATTAGAAGGAGCTAGAACACTCACACTTGAAAATGAGGATGATCCTCTTAAATCTGGAGCCGGGATAATAAATGTCACTGCCTCTCTAAATTATTTAGACAGTATTACTCCTGATTATAATGACATCGCAAAAATTTACCCAGATTATCTTCCTGTTAAACCATATGATTTATTACATTTCCCAGGAGACCACCAAGGATTTAATATAACTGTAATTTCTGGAGATACTAATATATTTGACATTGAAATTCCGGATAATATTCAAGGTGTATCCCTTTCCACAGATAAGTCAAAGATAAACTTCCCTGAAGCGGGAATTGGTTTTGTAGAACTTGATATTGAAATAGAACAGAACGCTTTTCCTGAGATAAAAACATTTCGGATCAATCTTACATCTGGGGGACAAATTTATGATATTGTAGACATTACATTGGATATCCGATTGCCAGAATATCGGATCTTAATGGAATCTTATCATGGATTAAATGATTGGTTTGCAGACAAAGATCTCGGATATACATTTTATCAGATGGGTTTTTATGAAGCTATGGATGATCTCTCAAGTTTTAACCTCTCACTTGATTATAATATGGAATATTGGATCCCAGATTACAATAGGGATTACGATAATTCAATATTAACGATGGAGAGGTTAGCACAATATGATCTAGTAATTCTACAAACCCCCATCCTACCTTACAGTCCTGCAGAAATAGATAACCTAGAAAATTACTTTAACAACGGAGGTAATCTGTTATTTTTAGGAACAAGATATCAAGAGATGGTTGTAGAAAATATCAATTATCTATTCTCAAGATTGGGAGTGGACATTCAAGTTAATGAAGAAAATGTAATGAATGATAAATGGTATGGAACAGAAGCAAGTGTAAGTTCTCAAAGTGTATATAATTTTGATAATCCTGTGATTTTTAAGAATGTGTCCCAATTCTATTGGTTATATGGCAATAGTTTTAATGTTTCCGATAATGCTGAATCTATCGCGTCTATAAATAATAAAACTGTAGCGGCTCTATATAATGGAATTAATCAAGAAAAAGGACATCTTTTAGCTTTTGGAGATTTACATTGGCTCTACAACAAATATAACTCAGCAGCATATAGCCAAGACCATTATAGTCTATTAAAAAATATGGTTGATTTTTTTTTACCCTCAAATGAAGTATCTATTAACATCGATTTAGAAAAAGAAAGTACTTCAAATTCGGATATTGAAATCTCAATTTATTTAAAAAACCAAACTTCTGAGTCTCCAATAACCGATATGGATTATGATTTCTTGACTTTAACAATTAAAAATGAATCTTATGAAAAGTCGATTATATTAAATACAAATGATGCGAGTGAAGGGATATATTTTAGTAATTCAGTTAATATGCCATTTCCAAGTAATACACCTTATACAATAATTGCACGTTTAACAATCGGTTCAAAAGAATTTAATAAAACTACAAAAATCCTTTATTATGACAGTATTAAAATGCCACAAATTAGTAATATATCTTTTAATGACTCGCCAATAACGAGAGCTAACAATCAGTTTAAACTTATCATTGCGGAATTAGATGATGGTTCATATGAAGATTTTGAGGGGCATCTTTCCATTTATTCTTATTCTTTTTACAACACACAAAAATCTATTAATAAAACTTTAACATTCAGCTCTGGAATAGGAAATGATTATACTGAAACTTTCGATCCAGAAGAAACTGATCCTTCTGGTTATGCTATTTTCTATTTAGTGCCGAAGAATTCCAATTATACGGCTTCAAATTCACCTAGAGTTCTTTTTAAAATTAAAAATAATCCTCCCGAAATTTTAAAGAATAGTTCCACTTTCGATTATGCCTCCTTTGATGAAACTGAATCTGATGAAGGTTCTTATATATATTCAGTGAATCAAGGTGAAATACTCGATTTTACCGTAGATGTAATAGATAACGTAACATTTGAAGATGATAATTCGGACATGAGAGTTTATGTTAACTTATTTATAAGTGTAGTAAAAGATGGGTTTGTTATTGCTATTAATCCTCGCACTGTTGAGGTTGCTGAGTTAAATTATCTATCAAGTTCAGATAATTTCAAAGGATCATTTACCATTCCTAAAACTATGCAATATAGTACCATTTCGGGTACAAATTCTGTATCAACAGAAACTAATTTTGATGCATCTACTAATACAGGATATTTAGGAATTCTTCTTATTACTGTGGATGATAGTGAAGGGGGATATGATGATTTTGTAATTATCTTGCAAATTTCTGGACAACTTATCGATTTTACTTTTATCATTATTATTGTACTCATAGTAATTGGTATTATTGGATTTGCTGGTATGCTAATTTATTTTACAAAAAGAAAATCACGACCGAAAATTTCTCAATATCAACCAAGATATCAAGACTATTATTATGAACCATCATACGAAAAATCAGGAGAAACTTATGTAACACCCGAACCTTTATCACAACTGGAACAATTTTATTGTCCCTTCTGTGGACAGTTTGTCGCACATCCAAAAAAATTCTGCCCTAATTGTGGGGAATCCTTAGAAGAACTAATAGATTAAAGACATCTCCCCTAAAATCTTTAAGTAGAAATTTTTTTAATATTTTATTTTTTTTTTTATTTAGCGAGAGTTAATACATTTCCATCTTCTAATCCAATATAGGCTTTAGAACACATTTCAATAAATAAGCCTGTGTCAACAACTCCGGGAATATTTAAAAATTTCATATTCAGTTCACCTGGATTGTCGATTTCACCAAAATCTACATCTATTATAAAATTTCCATTGTCAGTAATTAATGGTCCACTCTTTGATTGAGCCATGCGAAGAACTGGATTTCCCCCTATGTTTTTTAATTTTTTCATTATTGGAAAATAAGCCATAGGAATTACTTCAATTGGGATCCCTCGTTTCCAATTAGTGCCCAATACCTTAGAGTTTTTACTAAAATCTACTATTATGATTAGTTCTTTTGAATTTGAGGCAATAATCTTTTCCTGTACTAAGCAGCCACCCCCACCTTTAATTAAATTGAGATTCTTATCTATCTCATCTGCTCCATCAATATCAATATCAATTTCCGAATGTTGCTCTAGAGATCCTAACTGTAAATCATTCTGTATTATCAATTGGCAAGCTTGAAATGAACTTGGTATACATTTTATATTTAAAGCCTTTTCTTTGTTGATTTCCCCTAGTCTTTTTACAGCATACACTACGGTAGATCCACTGCCGATTCCTATTATCATATTATTTTTGATATTTTCTTCCACAGCTTTTATAGCAGCATTCTTTTTTCCTAATTCAATTAAATCTTCAGTCAATTTTATCACTGATTATTTATTTTTTAAATAAATTTAAAATTCTTATCGCCAAATAAGCAGCATTTTCACCTCGATCAATACCGACAGTCGCAACAGGAACACCTGGAGGCATTTGGACGATCGATAATAATGCATCTAAACCCCCTAATTTTGCACTTACGGGTACTCCAATAACCGGTTTATTTGTTTTTGATGCGATAACACCTGGTAAAGCAGCAGATAATCCTGCCACCGCAATATAGACTAGTGCTTTAGAAGATTTTAAATATTCATCTAATTTATCGGGATCTCTGTGTGCTGAGAGAATTTTCAATTCATGTGAGATATTATTTTCTTTCAGTACTTTAATTGTTTTATTATAAACATTCTCATCTGACGTACTTCCAGCAACAACCGCTACATCAATTTTTTCACTCATAATAAAAGTAAAGTTTTCACTCATATTAAGCATTTTATTATTTTATCATTAATATCTTTATTAAAAAGAATCTTCGATTTATCAAAACCTTTAATTTTTGTATTAAATTCAATAACGTATAAAAAAAATAATGATTTAAAACTATACTAAAGAGGGATATAATATTGGTAGAATTAAATGAAGTCTGGTTGGTTGATTATGCACGAACTGCATTCTCACGTTCTAGACCTCGCCAACCAGAAAGAGATGTTTTTGGAGAAATAAGAGGAGATGAACTTCTCGTACTATTACTCAAAAATATGTTTGAAAATAAATTAGCAAACAAAGGCATTGAGAAGAAAGATATAGATGAATTTACAGTTGGAAGCGCTTTTGGTGTAGGAGAGCACTGGACATATGGAGGAAAATTTCCTACTTGGTTTGCAGGTATGGACCTAAAAACTTCTTGTGTATTTTTAGATAAACAATGTGGATCAGCAGCAGCAGGATTTAACTTAGGATTTTTGGAAATTGCAGCAGGCTATAGTAATTGTGTGCTATCAACTGGATTGGAACATTTAACGCGTGAGGTTATGGGCATAGCAAATCCATCGATTAAACCAAACCTCGCAATTGCTAGTAAAGATTCACCTTTCTATGTTCCTGAATTTGCACGAAAAGGTGAATACGATGTACTTATAGCAACAGATATGTTGTCTACGGCACAAAAATTATTCGAAGAGGAAATCCCGAAATTTACAAAAGAAGATATGGATAAATTTGGAGTAAGAGCACATAATTTAACTATTAAAAGCCAAGAAGAAAAATGGTTCACCTCAGGTGTTAATGGAGGAGAGATTATTCCAATTGAAGGACATGTAGAGGGAAATACTGAGGAACCAATGATGGTTGATAGAGACATGGCAGCAAGAAAGTCAACTCTTGAATCTGTTGCAAAGCTACGGTCTGTTTCCAAGCCTCATTTCATTAAAAAAACAGTATCTGGGCAAGAACTTGGTCGAAAAGGATATATGGAATATGTAGGTAGTAAGGATGGTGTAATCACTGCAGGGAATGCTTCTCCTTTAAATGCTGGAGCTACTGCATGTGTTTTGATGAATGCTCAAGAGGCTCAAAAAAGAGGTATTAATCCTTTAGCAAAAGTTGTTTCTATTGGATTTGCAGGTGTAGATCCTACAGTTATGGGACGAGGACCTGTTCCTGCCTCAAAAATGGCACTAGAACATGCGGGGTTAACCGCTGCTGATATAGATTTCTGGGAAATCAATGAAGCTTTTTGTATAGTGGCATTAAACTGCATGGATAAACTTGGTATTCCTGAAGAAAAAGTTAATACCAAAGGAGGCTCCACTGCAATTGGCCATCCCTTAGGTGCTACAATGTGCCGCTTAATCGGTACTGTAGCTCGCATCCTAAAAGATAAAAAAGGAAAATATGGAATTGCCAACGCTTGTGTCGGTGGTGGCCAAGGAGTAGCAGTTTTATTAGAAAATGTAGATGCTTAGAAATTTGTTTAAATTAATTTAACATAACCTTTTTTACTTTTTTTTATTTTATATCATCTTATTTTACTAATTCAAAATGTTTCAACTACTACAATTAAAATTATTTAGATTTATCGGTATTCTGCGAAATGTTTAAATATTAACCTATAACAAATTAACTTACAAAAAAACTAATATGAATGTGAAATCAAAATGACTGTATATAAATCAATTCAACTCGTTGCAACGAGTGAAAAAAATTGGGCTGACGCTGTAAAAGCTGCTTATGACGAAGCCAAGAAATCTCTACGAGGAATTAGGAACATTCAGATTATTGAGTCTGACGTAAAAGTTAAAGAAGATATTGACAAATTGATTTACAGGGTTCGCGTGCAAATAAACTTCCAATTAGAAAGATAAGAAATTAATCTATATTTAATTTTTTTTTCCTTTTTTAAAGGCTTCAAATACCATTTATAGTTAAATTTTAATATTACGAATTCTATTTAGATTTTAATAATTTCAAGAAAGGGGCAAGTATGTTTCAATCATTTGATATCTTAGATTTTTTTTCAGATTTAACAGCCATTCAGTACATTATTGGTGGATTAATTGCATTAATTGTTGTTATAATATGCTATTCGATACATAGGAAATTAATAGCAGATTAGTTTTTTTTTATGAATTTTATAGTTAATTACTCATATTCTTATGTTTTAAATCATCTAATTTCTGCCTTACTTGTGATCGTGCTGTTATTGCATAGGTAAAATTCGAGTCGATTTCTAAGGCTTGCTCATAATAATTTAAAGCTTCTTTATATTGTTCTAAATCTTCATAAATTAATCCTAGATTATAGAGACAATATTTATAATCGGGCTTAATTGTTAGTGCTTTCTCAAAAGAGTTCTTAGCATTATCCATTTGACCTAAGTTAAAATAAGCAATACCTAAATTATAATGCGCTCTATAATTTTTTGGACTCACGATTGTAATTCTTTCAAATGATTGTTTAGCTTTTTCATATTCCATCGTATAATAATCATTAAGATATCCTCCATAATCAAATAACGTGTCTATCAATAAACTTTTAATTTCTTCAGAATTCGGGTAATTCTCATATAAATCTTCTAAAATTTTTAGAGCTTCTTTATATTTTTCTTGACTTTTTAAACTTCTTGCTTCCTCTAGAAGAATCTTAGTAGTTTTTGAATTTTTCATAAAAAATTTTCACATTTTATGTAAGAAAAGAAGAGAATTGTAATTACATTTCATTTTCATACCAGATGTATCGCGATTTCTTTACTCCAAGCTTTAGGAAAAGACTTCTTGAGGCTCCATCAGAGTCAGGACAAATAAAATAGACTTTATCAATTTTTAATGATCTTTTAATGTATAGTTGTAGTTCTCGGATAATCTTTTCTTCAATTCCTAGTTTAAAAGAATCTTTCTTTCTTGTTAAAACTTGATGGATTAATACTCTATCATTTCCTAAATAGTCCTTAAATTGTGTATAAGTTCCAAAACCTAAGACTTTTCCATCTTCTTTTGCTAAAACCATTGAATTTCTATATTGAAGGTCAAGAGTTCTCCGATTTAACTCTTCCTCGAATTTTTCCCAATGAGAGAAGAAATAAGATTTATTAGAAATAAATTCTGTAAAAATTTCTTTTAGCGCCTCTTTATCCATTCTAGGGTCGTATCTGTCGATAATAATCAATTTTTTCACCGATAGAAATATTGATATTTAACAGAATATCTATTGTTTAATAAAAATTATTTTTTAAGACTAAGTATAATTTAAAATGATAAATATGAGCGGTAATATTAATAATGAAATAATTTCAATTCCTTTAAAGAAATTAAGAAAGGATACTATTGTCCCTCAACCATCAAAATTAGGAGATGCCGGTGCTGATGCGCGGATTGTTGGTTTTAAAAAGATTGTTCATGAGAATAATAAAAAAGAATTAATTGAAATTGATTCAGATACTTATACACTACAACCACTTGAGAGAATAGGTTGTCCATTAGGATTTTCAACAGCTATACCAGAAGGTTATTATTTTAAAGTGGTTCCTCGAAGTGGATTAGCTTTGTGGAGTGGTTTGTCTATTGTGAATTCTCCTGGTACGATTGATGCAGGATACCGAAATGAGTGGGTGGCAATTGTTGTTAATCTTTCTAATAAAGAAGTTACATTAAAGAAAGGCGAAAGAATTTGTCAAATTATTTTATCCAAGATGTATAACTATAAATTTATTGAATCAGATGAATTACCCGAATCTGAGCGAGGTTTGGGGGGTTTTGGTTCAACTGGTAAGGGATGAATTTTAATTAAATATTAATATTTTGCTGAAAAAAGATATATTATGTCAGAATTTACTCAGGACGAAAAATTTATTATTGAAAAACTCAAAGAAAATAAGGGTAAATTGAATTATAAGCAATTACAAACTCTTTGCCAAGATGAATTTGAAGGAGTAAGGTTAATTCTCAAAAAACTCAAAGAAAAAGGAATTGTTGATTACGAAGGAATGATACCTGGATTTTCTGCTGAAATCGAGTTAATAAGAGACCTGTAATTTTAGAAATCATCTAATCGTAAAACTCTTATTGTTTTTTTTATTTTCTTTTGTAATATTTAAATTTCAAAAATATTATGAGTAAAAATAATATAGACCTATCTAATGAGAATTTTATTGAAGAAATTTTAAATCCTAAAAGTCTTTGTGTTTTTGGTGCAAATAATAATCTCATGACAACAATGGGCTCAATGCAACTACGAAATATTATTGCTGGAGGTGGATTTAATGGAAATATATTCCCTGTACATCCAAGATTGGAAAAAGTTCAAGGAATTCAAGCTTATCAGTCTATATTCGATATCCCAATAATACCAGATCTAGCATTTATCATATTACCAACAAGAATCGTACCTCAAGTTATGGAAGAATGTGGTCAAAAAGGTGTAAAATATTTAATCATTACATCAGGTGGCTTTCGAGAGACGGGATCTGAGGGAAAAGAACTATCTAAACAAATTGACAAAATAGCTAAGAAATATGATATGAGATTCATTGGTCCTAACTGTCTGGGGGTATATAATGGATGGTATGGTTATCCTGATAAAAGAGACTCTTATTTTAACACTTTTTGGATTTATCTCCCGCATAAACGTGGAAATATTTCGATTATTAGTCAATCTGGTACTGTTGCAGCACAAACTGCTTTTTATACAAATGATCTAGGAATTAAAATAGGAAAATCTATATCCGTAGGGAATGAAAGAAATATAGATTTAGTAGATGTATTAAGATATTTTAAAGATGATCCTCTTACTGAAGTAATTGGGCTTTATATTGAAGAAATCAAACAGGGAAAAGAGTTTATTAAATTAGCGAAAGCTACTACCCCTTACAAGCCTATAGTTGCAATTTATGCTGGGGGTACACAAGCAGCGGCAAGATCTATAATGAGTCATACAGGATCAATTAGTGCGGATAATAAAATTTATGAAGCAGTATTTAAAGAAACAGGCATAATTTCTACTAATTCGATAAAAGATTTCTTGTATTATCTTAGAACTTTATCACAAGCGCAATCATATAAAGTCTTTCCAAAAGGGAATCGAATAGGAATTATAACTGATTCAGGAGGTCCCGGTGCTATGATGACTAAAACTGCTGAATTGTATGGATTAGAAATACCAGAATTTTCAACAGAATTACAATTAGAATTTAAAAAAGATATTCCTAAAACAGCAAGCTCAGTGAATCCTATTGATATTACTTTTCACGAGAACTTTATGAATATGTTTATAAAATTCCCAAAATTGTTAATGAAATCTCATGAAGTTGATGCGGTTATAGTGTTTGGTGTTTATGATTTTGATGATATTATGAATGTTATTGAAAAATCGGGTATGAAACTTGATGAAAACATGAAAAATATGAAAGATATATTTGAAAAAATTGTTCTAAAATCTATAAAAAGATTAATGAAAAAGTATTCAATACCAGTGTTTTTTGCTGGACCATATCCTTATAGATATCCTTGGATGCAAAAATTCATAGAACATGATATCCCTATTTTTAGTATGTGGGATGATATAACTAAATGTCTTAGTATTTTATGTCGTTATGCTGAATATCGTAAAAATTTAAAACCTAAATTTAAAAATTGAAAATTTAAGTTGTAAAATCTCTCCTTTTAACACTAATTATATATATGTTTTTCATCTATAATTATTAGAATTACTTCAAAAAGTTATATCAGATATAAGTAAATTTAATTATAATAAATTATACAAACATAGCTTTAATTTTGCCAATAGAATTTTATAATCCTCCTTTAGCGATTTTAGCCTCTGGATCAAAATTAGGGGTTGAGCTTGGAGGCAGTAAAAGCATTTTAAGTATGGATGCTCATCATAACTTATATTCTGAAGGCACAATCTTTAGTGAGCTAAGTTGGGGGGCTTTTTATCAAGAAGAGGGGCTAGAAGATCAAATTGATACTTTTGAGACTAAAGAATATGACTCTGTTCGCGAAGACCCGGAAGCCTTAGTTAAAATTATTGTAGAAAGTATTTATAATATCATTAATAACCAAAAACTTTTTTATGGTATTGCTGATTTTGAAGTAGATGCTTTTCTTAACCAAAATACTGTTATTCCCGGGCTTAAATTAGATTATACAATAATCAATAAATTATTGAACGCACATAAAAATATTAGAGATAGAGATTTATTTCCCCAAATCTTATCAGATGCAAAAGGAGCAAAGAGAATTAAGGTAGAATTTCAAGGAACTAAAAAAAGGAACCTCCATTTATTAGGAGGTAAATTAGAAGATTTTGCTGATATGTTAAGATTGGCAAAGGGATTTGCTACTGGGATTGTATGTACTTCTCGTGGAGCCGCGAACCTTTATATCATGAGTGATAACATTATTTTTCGGGAGGATATATTACCAGATCTTTATATTGATGAAGAAAATTTAGTTATAATTGAGATGGGTATCCAAAGAGAACTGCTATTTCCAATTAGTTGGTTCAGAATAGATCTTGGAATTAAATCGTTAGAGACCTTAGAACTTTGGGACAAAATTAAGGATCACCCTAAATTATACAAAGCTTTTGAACACTATGAGAAATATATAACCAGTTTAGTCTACAAAAAGTTTCAAGTAATGGCTTCTACTGAAAAAATAGGAAAGGACGGAGAAGATGATTTTTACGAAATGAGTCCCTTAGAAAGAAGGCAAGCACTAAGAGATATGGCTGAAGCAATAAGAAAATTAACTGATGAATATAAAAAGTAGAGCTTTATTTTTCTTTCAGAATTCTTGGAGCTTTAAAATAACCATCTTTTTTGTGTTTTGCATTCTTTAATGCATCTTCAGTAGAAAGCGATTCCCAAGGCTCATCTTCCCTGAAAACATTTTTTAATCCATCTATTGGATGAGTAGTAGGTTCTACATTACTTGTATCCAAATCATCTAATTTCTTAAAATAATTTAAGATATCACATAATTCTTCTGATAATTTCTCTTTTTCTTCGTCAGATAGATCTAATAAAGCTAATTTAGAAATGTGATCAATCGTTTCTTTCGAAAATTCTTCTTTTTTTACCATGGCTAAGTTCAATAAAACATAAGTGCAGATGCTAATTAAGATTAACCACTTATAAGATTCTACTTAGAACTCTTTAAAAAATAATAATAAGAATTAAGTAATAATAATATTTTATTTCTAATATGGTGGATAAAGAAGATTTAAGGGATTTGATCCCTAGCTATGCATTTATCGCATTAGCGAGACGTGGAATGGAAAAAATCTCTTTAGATCAATGCTTTCTTAATGATTGCGATAATCAAGATCCTGAATTATTAGAGCCCTTTAAGAAAGAAGAGTATGAAGATGATAAGAAACAAATCAAAGAAATTCATATCAAATGTAAAAAATGTAATGGTATTTTCATATTAAAACTTGAGACATTAAAATATGTAGCAAAATCAACTAAAAATAAAGAAGAAGAACCTTTATCAATGGGAATAATTTACGCTCTCGATGAAACTGGTAAAAATCTAGGGCATATAGGATATTTTTAAAGAAAATATATTTTGAATCATTTACAATTTTTTGTGGATAAATATCTCTGTAAAAAGAAGTTTCAGCGGAGGAACATTCTTTAGATCTATAGTTTGATGAGTTTTATAAAAGCTATTAAACAAATCTTTAAATTTTTCAGTAGCTAGAATAGATTCGATAAACTTATTTATCCTCTTCTGAGCAAGATAAGATTGCCCTTTAAATAAATAACACATTGAAAAAGATTCAAAAGGTTTCATAAGTACTGTGTGTTGTCCAAACTTAGCTCGATCTAAGCCTTCAGAGAATAGTTCACCACTAAAGGAATCAAGTGCAGAGAGGAACCCTCCAACAAGATCATCTTCATGAGACCACTCCTTAGAAAATATATGAGAGAATATTGGTACACCACCTTCAGCTAAGATTAAAATTAAGACGGGATCTTCATCAGAATATTCAAGAGAACTTAAATCACGATCCCAAAGCAAGCTTTTCATCTGACCATCTATTTGTGCCAATTCCATACGTTCACTTAAAGGTATCTCTTGTTCTTTCAGATTTTCCCATTTGCTTAATTCTTTGAGTAAATTATCATGCTCAATTGAAATTTTCATAGCAAGGCGATGCATACCCTGTTTTTCAGCTATTTGTTGTGCTTGAGTTAACAATTTTCTAGCTCCTTTTAGATCTGAGGTTAATAATGCTAACTTAGCTTTTAATAAGTAAGTTTCAGCAATTATCCAAAATGAATTTGTTTTTTCAGCTATATCCAATAATTGTTTAATATAAGGTTTCAAATCATCAAGTACTCCAATATCATTGGTAGTACGTAGTTCGTCAAGTAGTAATTCGCAAAGATTTATCATGGCTCCTATATTAATGTCCAGATTTGGTATTATCTCTCTTTCAATAATTTGCTTTAATATCTCTTCTGCTTTCGCGCGGTTATGAATCCGTGGGCTCTCTTTCAGTATTTGGGCTTTAGTTACTAAATATATTGTTTCAATCCACTTATTATCTTCTTGCTCATTAAGCTGCTTCAATTCTTCAAAATATTTTTGTGCTTGGTCAACATCACCTTTAAGTATAAGGACTTCTATTATATTACCTAAACTTATTGCTATAAACCAATTATTTCCAGTTTCTCGTGCAAAATTTAAACTTTTCTCAAAATATTTAAAAGCCAGATCAAATTTACCTTGGTGTAAGTAAACAATTGAAATATTACTAAGAGTTGCTGATATCAATTGTTTATTATCAAATTTTTCAAACATCAATAAGGCTT
>JAZGEW010000052.1:0-15666 GCA_036478875.1 Promethearchaeia archaeon
CCTAGTCTATTAGAAAAAATAAAATAATGAACTAAATCTTAAGGATCATACTCTAAAAAAAATAATTAACCAAAAAAAATTTATTTTATAATAATTTTTTCTAATTATTAAGATAGAGTACCTTTGAATTAATAAAAAATTCAATCATGTTAAATTTTTTTACACGTTAGATTGAAGCGTGAAATTAATGGAAAAATGGTAAGCATTACGAAGGGATGAAAGAACTCAGAGAAAAGCCACAATTATTGATCTGTTGATGTGCTGAAACGCAAGAAAAAATTTTTTATCCTGAAATCAAAAATTAAAAAAAAAGGAAAAAAAGAAATATTTATTGAGTTAATCAGGTATGCATTTCTTTTATTGCTTTTTGCATGTGTGGGTATAGATACACACAGCCAGAGGAGATGAAAAATAAGATATGAAATATTTAATAAATAGAGAATCAAAAAGAAATAAAATCTTATCTTCCTCTGTTTGAGAGATTCACATTCAGTGTTGGTGTAGCTATCTAGTTATTAATACACTTAAAAACAATTTGCCAGTGAAATTGCTTTAAAAAGTTAATTTTAGATAAAGGTGATTCTATTTTATTTAAAATCTTATAAAGAATTCTAAAAAGAATAGGTTTGCTAAAGAAATTCTTAAAAAACATAGCTAATGGAGATAGAAGAAAATATTCATGGTGTTCTATATTTCCAAAAATTTTTCGTGCAATCAATACATCTTCTATAAATAAGGGATGTTCATGTCTTGTTCTGCTTTTTGGAGCAAAAAATTTTCTATTTAATTCAACTATCGTGTTTTTTTTTAATGGTTCTATAAAGGAAATAAAACCTCTTTTCTTAAGCAATCGTTTACACTCTCGACAGAATAAATCAATATCTGGTAAATGATGGACAATTCTAGACCCAACAATTATATCAAATGTGTTGTCTTCGAAATCTGGAACTTGAGCATTCATAACCATAAATTCTATCTTAAGATCTAATTGATTCATCCTAGCTTTACATAAATCGATATAATTTTTTGAAAGATCGATGCCTATAACATTGGCACCCTCTTGAGCCAAATATAAAGAGAGATCACCCCTTCCACATCCAACGTCTAGCACTTTCTTTCCTTTAACATCCCCTATCATATTTTGAAATTTTAAATTAGCTAATCTAAAAAAACTCTGATCTTCTAAGTTAAGGATTTTTCCTGAACGAGGTTTCATTTTACTATAATAGCTTTCTTCATTTTTGAAAATATGATTGTATTTAGAAAGTATTATGTCTCTCTCTTTATTAGTCATAAATATCGAATCTTAATATATCAGTTATTTTTAATAATAATCTCTAAGTTTTTTATATTATTATCCAATTTATTTCGTTTAAATGGAAAATTAATTTTAAACACATCTATAAAATTTCATATTATTCTTGCTATGGCAATATTTAATTCCCTAGAATAAATATAATGAAATGTAAGTAAATGACTCCCGTAGATAACTCTAATAAAATTTATAATGACATAATTAACAAGAAAATTAATATAGGGATAGGACTTAACAAGATTTTTTCTTTATTTAAAGCTTCCCTTGATGCTGATATTGAATTTGAAATTATAGAAATTCTAAATAAATTAATTATTCAAGAAGAAGAAATTGTTAATAATTTAATAGATATTTTAATTTCAGATGAAGATCAAATTATAAAATTAATTATTGCTAAATTATTAATCCTGAATCATATTGATAAGAGTTTTCCCTTATTGAAAGAACAACTTAAGTCAGAATTTTCTGCTTTTTTCATAACCTCACTTTATAAATTTTTAAATAAAAAAGACCTTGAGATATGTGAAATCTTGAAAGAAATTATAATAGATAACTATCAGGATATTTATAGTGTAGTGTTTGAGGAAGCGAAATTCTTCTTGGATTTGGAAACCACACAGATGGAAAATTCAAATCGTATTGACTTTAAAGCAGGTTATTTTAATAAGTTTAAAGCAGATAATCTAGAGATTCTAAAAAATGACAGTTATTATAGTTATATACTAAGGGATTCACATTTAATCGCTTTAGATTTAAGTAGATGGGAGATAAAAGAACTACCTGAATCTATTAGCTTATTATCAAAATTACAATACTTAAGTTTAGCCAATCTTAACTTGAAAAAATTTCCCGAATCAATAAAATTACTTTCTCATCTGAGATATCTTAATTTGTGTGGTAATAATTTCAAGATTATTCCTCGATGGTTGACAGAATTCATTGAAAAAAAATTCCAACAAAAATACATTGATGAGGGTGTAGATCCTACTGAAGCAAAAGTAATAAGTTTGATAGAAATTCTGAAAGGTAATAAAATTGAGAAATTAAATATTGAAAGTGATGCAATCCATTGGGAAATTGCTTTAAATTACAAATTAAATAATAATGGAAAAATAATTGGATTATATATTGATGATGAGAAAACAGGGATAGGAATATTTCCAGAAATCTTATGTACTCTTAAACATCTTCAAGAATTAATACTGTCTAATTCCTCTATTGAAAACATTCCAAATTGTATAGGCGAACTTCAATCTCTCAAGTATTTAGACTTATCCTTTAATAGAATTAGATCAATTCCAGAATCTATAAATACGCTAAGAAATTTGGAATATCTAAATTTAAATGAGAATGAAATTCCAGAAAAAGCAATCCTATCTCTAAGATGGAATAAATCAGGATTGATTTATTTAGACAAAGGAGAATATGATAAAGCCATTTTGGAATGCAATGAAACGTTAGAAGAATATCCAAGAAATAAATCTGCTTTGTTTCATCTTGGTATAGCTTATAAAGAAAAAGGTGATTATTCCTCAGCTGAACGTGCATTTAAAAGATTTCTAGAAATCGATCCATTAAATTCAGGCGTGTTAGGCTATCTAAGTGATATATATCATAACAATGGAGAATATTCTAAAGCAATTGCTACGATAAAGCAAGCTATAGATATCGAACCAAATGTAGCATTATTATGGAGTAATTTAGGCTTTAATTTTAAAAAAGCAGGAAAATATGACAAAGCAATAGATGCGTATTTGCACTCACTTGAAATTAATCCGAAAGATCATAATGTGTGGAAAGATCTTGCCTTAATTTATCGTGATAAAGGAGATTATATGAATGCGATTGAAGCTGATGAACGTGCCCATGAAATTGAATTAAATTTTAAAGAAAATGAGGTTGAGTGAGATGACAACATCTTCATTTATTCAATATACTGTTTAATATATCTCTGAACTTCGCTTGCAGGATGAAAAACTCCGAAATGCCCCTCACATAAAATATCTGCGTTCAAATCCAAAAGTTTTTGTAAAGATTTTTGATAATCTTCGAAATTACTCACGCCTGGAATAATTGGACCATGCAAATCTTGGCCAAATAATATTTTTTTTTGATTATCTTCTACCTCAAGTAAAATTGAAATAGATCCGGGAGTATGACCCGGAGTATGTAGGCATTGAAATTTATATACTCCAAATTCCAATAATTCAAAGTCTCCTTTCAATCTTTTTTCAAGCTTAATAGGTTTATAGTTAACTCCATACCATCCAGCAGCAGTTTCTCTATCATGTCCCTTCTCCTCTATTGCGTTTGCATCTAATTCATGAGCATAGAACTTTACTTTTTTATTAAAGTCTTTAAGATCTGAGCAAGCAGCGATATGATCGATATGAAAGTGTGTTATAATACAGTGTTTAATCTCCATAGGATTTAATCCAACTTTACTAATTTTTTTTATCAAGTTTAAACTCATACCACAATCAATTAAGACAAGTCCATCTTCACTATGTGTATTTACTAAAAATACAGAACATCCAGAATCACCTACATGATATATATTCTTGACTATTTCCCTCATCGATATTGTTCCTCAAATTTATTTAGTTAAATGAAATGAAGAATATTATAATAATTAATATAAATTTTATTTTTTATTTAGATACTCCTTTCTATACAGGAGGAGTGTCGTTACAGCAGCAAACCCTGTCGAGAAGAGGACATCAGAAGCGTAATGAGCTCCAACAATAATGCGAGACAATCCTACAAATAAACCCCATCCAAGTATTAAAATATAGACTAATATCTTAATAGGATCTGTATTCTTTCGATCTTTTACTGTTATCAGTAAAGGCAAAAACATCCATCCCATTGCAGTATGACCGCTAGGAAAGCTTTGGTCCCCAGTGAACCCCTGTGGCAAAAACCAAGGAGTATATTCTACGAAACTAAGACTAAGATCTCGAAATCGAACTCTCCCCCATAAAAATTTAATTAATAGTACAAATACTAACGGATTGATAATTGCTAAAAACGAAATTATTCCTGCTAAAGTTCTAAAATTCTTCCAATCCACATTCCATGTGACAATTACATAAAATATCATCGGAATAATTATACTCCATCCAATATATAAACCTGTCTCATCCTCTCCAAATATAATAAAAAGGACTCCTGCAATTACGGATATATAGGCAGGGATTTTTTGCAATTTTAAATTATCATTAAAACTTCCCAAGAAAGTTGCTAACGCTATTGCTATTAAAGCATAACTCGGGACTTCCCCATACTCTCTTCCGAAGTTACCCCATTCTGAGCTTTCATCCACAACAGCTATTGATATCTCTAAATCAGTAAAACCAAAAACTAAAGCAAGTATTACCCATACTATTATAATAATTAGTAATAATTTCGTTATAATTGATTTTTTCAAACTTTCAAGCATTCTCATACCTTTGTATAGTTAACTAAATCAAAAATAATATAGAGAGATCTTTTTAATAATATTCCTAATTAGTTCTTTTTTTATTTAAAATATTCCATTATTAAATCAAAAAGTTTGTCAGGATAATCGGTGTAAATTGCTTCAACCCTTTTATTGCGATAATTTAATTCTAGAACCTTTTTCATGCCTAATTTCGTATTAACTCCCCAAATGTAACAATTAAAGTCATTATCAATCATTATTTTAAACAATTCTTCAATGTTTCTTGAAAATTTTAAGTTTATTATATTAACGTCTAATTCTTTTAATTTTTTAAAATTTTGAGCTTCATCTTTAATGATATTAATATCGCCTGTTAATGTGTATATAAGCTTAACTTTCTTGTGTTCATTCCTTAAGTGAGATAAAACTTTTAATCTTCTATCTGTAATTTCTATTTTATTTAAGAGTGCGAATTCTTTTGCAGTATTTAAAAGTTTCACACCTACTTCTTTATTTGCGATATCAAAGCTAAATCTTACCTTATTTGAGATATTCTTAAATATTTGAAAGACCTCGTCAACCAACGGTATTTTTCTTCCATCTTTAAACTTGATTTTCTCTATCTCTTCGAAAGTTGATCTTCTTACAGAAATATATTTCTCTCCTATTTTGAATCCTCCATCATGAAAACAAATTAACTTTTTGTCTTTAGTTGCTCGAATATCTGTTTCTATTCCTACTCCCATACTTATAGCTTTTTTAAAAGAAGGAATTGTATTTTCAATTTCATAGCCTGAAGCTCCTCGATGAGCAAAGATATAAGGTTTCATATTTATTAAAAAAAATTAATAATTTGATAAGAATCGTTGAAAATAATAGTTTTTATAGAAATTTAAATTACTTTTATTACTTAAAATTTACTTTAGATTTTAATAATTATGACAGATAACAATAGAGATCAGCAAATAGATGATAGTCAAAATTTTTCTTCAAAATTGAAGAAATACCTTAAGAATTTATTCGATTTTTCTAATTACGATGCTAAAACTATTGTATATAGTAGTTTATTTATTGTCTTAATTAGTATATCGGTAGTCTTATTGTATTTTATATTTTTTATAGATAATACAATATTGTACCGATTTGTAGTAGAATTTTTTGTAAATCCTGTTTATAGATTAGGAGTTATTGGTATCTTTTTATTTATAGCCATTATGGGGCTCCAAGGTCTTCTCGTCCCTCTTCCTTCTGAAATTGTCCTATTAGCCACTGGTATGATATGGGGGTGGTTTTTAGGAGGATTAATGGGAATTATTGGTTCAATGGCTGCAGCTTTATTATGTTTTTATGTAAGTAGACGTGGTGGACGCCCTTTGGCTGAAAAGTTTGTTGGTGAAAAAGCTATTGATATTGCTGATGATTTCATTCGAAAACATGGTATAAAGGCAATAATTATCACACGGTTTATTCCAATTATTCCTTTTGATGTAATATCCTACACTTCAGGATTGGTTGATATAGATGTGAAAAAATATTTAATAGGAACTTTGATTGGGTCTATCTTTAGAGCATTTTTTTATGCAACATTAGGACGGTTATTGTTTATGAGATTTGATCTTACGCTCCCCCTAGTTTTTGATACTTTGCCTAGAAATGTAATTACTGAGCAATCTAATTATTTCAATATGATATTATTGATAATTTTAGCAGCTCTAGGTTTAATGGTAATCTTTTATTACCTACTAATGAAAAAATTAGAAAAGAAAAGGAACCTAAATAATGAATAATGGAGTTTAATTTTATCAAAACTAATCTATAATATTGTGATATTATTCTTTCTTTTAATATAAGCTAATATATAGTAGCGTATGGATGAAAATGAAAAACATTTCAAAGAAATTGATTTCAAAGGAAATTTTGAGCTGAATATGACAAAATTTTACAAAGAACTCAATAAAGCTATAAGTACAAAAAATGTATTTTTTAGAAATTTTAGGTATTTTTGTATAAAATCATTTTCTTTTTGTGTACAAATTTGATTTGTTCGTTATACTGTTATAAAAACTTTTCTTTTTGAGTACTTTTATAAAGTTGAAGACTATTTTTAATTTAAGGTATTAAATTAAATAATTATTATTAAAAATTACGAGTTTAAGAGGTTGTATGATGACTGTTAGTCCACAAGACTATGAAGGGGTTTTGCAAGATAGTTTAAAATCTGAATTGGAATGGCTGGAAAAAGAATTTGAGTATCTCTTCAAAAGTAAAAAGGGGAAATATTCACAAGAAGATATTTCGCTTGGCAATCAAATTCTAGATAATGTCATTAATGGTATTAAAACAAATAACAGTGAAGAATTGCTTAATTTGTTAGCAATCACTCTAAATAAGATTGAATCAACCTATCCTGAATTCTTTTAATAATTTTAAAGAGTTCGATTTCTTCTTTTTCCTGATTTGTGTATCATTTATATTTTTGCACTTTACTTATCAATATCACTTATTAATATCTTATGTTAGATAAGTTCAAGATTTTGAGGTTGCTTAAGATAGATTTCTAAAAAGATAAATTATTATAAGAAAAAAAATCATTATTAAAAAAGAAAAATAAAATTAAAGGACACAAATTTACCTTAATTGTAAGAAAAGAAATTCTTCAGATAATTATTTTATAAATTAGATTACCCATAATTATGGAAAGAATAATTTTAACGCATTGGAGTTCATCGATCGGTCCTCAACCGATAATACAATATCCTCCCGAGAAGCCCTTCCCTACAAAACCTCTTCTACTGAAGATATGGGCGAAACACGAGACAAATAAAGAAAATTCAGTAATTGAATTTATCCCTGAGGATGAGGATAACAGTTATGTCTCCGTTATACAGCGATTTGAAGGAGAAGTTTACTTCCTCATTTTAGTGTATAGTAAAGAAGATATGCATGAAGACATTATTAAGGAATCCCCAGAAATTTTAGCTCTTATCAGTAAAAATTTAATAGAATTGATAAATACAAATAAAATTACTCGTACAATATCTGAAGCATATAATACAATAAGAAATTATTCTAAATTAGATGAAGAAGAAAACCTAATAAACTTTTTTCAGGATAGAATCAAGTATACGATCTTACAAATTCTTAGAAATGGTGTAATATCTAGGTTAGAGCTCACCAATATTTTAAGACATGAATATGGTTTTTCTACTATAAATATTGATTTAATATTAATACCTTTCTTTCATGAAAATTTAATAGTTAAAAAAAGCGTACCTGGAAGTAAAGAATGTTTTTTTTTGATAAAAGATCTTTCCTGTTCTAGAATTCCTCCTACTAATTTACCAACAGAACAGATGGAAGAAAATGTATTAAGAAAATTTAAAAAATCTCTAAAAAAATATTATCACGATTACTCTAATGTCGCGGACTTCGAAAATAAAACAATATTACAAACAGTCCTCTTTAATAAAGACGTATTTTCTTTATTGAAAATACTTAGAGAAAAATCTTTAACTGTAAATGAGAGTTTAAATATGTTAAATGAGGAACTCTTTAATGAACTTTTAGATAAAAAATTTATTTATGAAGCAAAAGGACTTGTTTATCTTTTTTCCGATTTTCGATTTTTTAAATTTAGTCCAACATATATAATCAAAAATTTAGTAGAAAGATATCGAAATCAAGCAATTTCTTTAAATGAATGTATAACGCATTTAAAGTTTTTATCAGAACAAATAGAAGAGCCTTTATCAATAGATTATGAAATTGTATAATAAAAACTTGTCTTTTAATAATATTCTTCAACTCAATGTTAAGATAAAAACTATAAATATTAGTTCATCTAAATTTATACCATTTACTTAAAATATATATTAATCAATAATGATGATTTATGGCTCTTGAAT
The DNA here is from genome assembly GCA_036478875.1 of Promethearchaeia archaeon. Classification (GTDB taxonomy): domain Archaea; phylum Asgardarchaeota; class Lokiarchaeia; order Sigyniarchaeales; family SOKP01; genus Loki-b32. The sequence continues at coordinate 8,645 of JAZGEW010000052.1, forward strand.
TAGTAGATTATTTGCAAGGTTCATTTTCTCTTATCTTTGTAGTAATTTCTTTAATAATTGGAATTACAATTATTTCAAAGTATTTTGAATTTAAAAATCGATTACTGATACTAGTGGGCATTTCATGGATAGGGGTGGGAAATCCATGGATGCCTGACTCAATCTCTTTCTTAATGAATATCTTCATAGGAGAATCACTTCCTGTTGAATGGTACTTTATTATAGGTAATTGCTTTATTCCAATAGCCTTGTTAACTTGGTTGATCGCATATACTGATATGATTAGAAAAAAAGCGCAGAAGAAAGTAATCATTATTACAATTTTGCTATCAATCATTTTTGAAATTGTATTTTTTACTCTCTTCTTTATAGATATCAATCTTATTGGAGTAATTAATCCTGTTAGGCCTTTCACTGTAAATTTTGATATTTTTATAACAATTTACCTATTGCTTGTTATTCTAATTATGATGATTACGGGATTAGATTTTGCTCAGAAATCAGTAAAATCAGATGATCGTGAAATAAGATTAAAAGGCAAATTACTTCGCGCAGCATTTATCAGCTTTACAATCGCAGCTATTCTAGATTCCCTACTTGGGACTATTTTTGAAGATCCTACTGATCCTCTCTTGTCGATTATGGTTGTTGTAGTTAGAATCTTGCTAATATTCAGCGCTTTAGAATTTTATGGTGGTTTTCTCTTACCTAGGTGGATGAAGGAAATTTTTATTAAAAGTGAATAAGAAAAACTTATTTTTTCTCTTTATTTTCAGTTGAAAAATGAAATTACTAAATTTATACGAATAACATAAATTTAACAAATCTTAGAGTGTTAAGATCGAAGAATCTGAAACCTTTTTATCAATTGGAGCTTTACCATCTCCATATATATGATATAGTCCAGTTCTTCGTGCAATCTCATAAAAACTGCGATAAATATCTTTTTCTTGTTCAAATAAAGCACATGTTTTATAAATTAGAGGATTCCAGATATTTAAATCATGTCTAGGTTCATACCATAATTTTTCCTGCTTTAAAATTTGAATGAAATCTTTATCATCTATAATTTCTTTAAGATCTTGCTTATTTAGCATAACCAGGAATGGAATTTCTTGAATGAGTTTGTTATTTGTTATGTTTTTTAATTCTAATAGGAATTCAATATTGTCTTCAAAAAATTTTGTTTGAGAATCAACCACAAAAATAACAGCATCTGTTTCGGCATCAAGCTTATCAAAAACTTTGATTCTCAATGAAGAGAATCCTTTTTGTCCTGCAACTGTATAGACTCTATAATACACCTTTCTCTTTTTTACTGATTGAAAAATACCTCTATCAAAATAAAGGGTAGCACCACTCGTCCTATCGATTTTTTGTAAATCACTTACAGGAATAATTTCTCTTTTTCCATCCTTTGTTAACTTGTAGAGTGTCTCCAGTATAGTAGTCTTTCCACTTCCAGCCATACCATAGTAAACAATCTTAAGAAAGATGTTACCATCTTTATATTGAACCATTAAAATTCTTTGTCTTTAGATTTAATACATTTGATTTAGATTACATATGAAAATTTTTAGATTTAAAGATATTGTATTATTTTTATAAATCCAATAAGAATTCTATTAGTAAAATCCTATATTTTTTTTTTCCTTGATATTTTATCAATTAATTTTTTAAATTAATTCTTTGAAAAGCTCAATCAATATTTTTATGTTGTGATTATTAAAAGGATGAAAACAAAATGAACCAATTTTCACTTTTAGGTTTCAATAATTTTAAATAATTCTATTTTTGCAATATTGATGATAAGAAAAAGTAAAAATGTTAAAAGAATTGTTCAATAAGTTTTTTATTTTATAAATATTGTGAATCGTGATTTAAATGTCAAACGAAGAGCAAAAAGTTAAAAAAGAAGTGGAAAAGCAAAACCAAAATATTGTAAATCAAGCGCAACAGAAATTCAACAACGGAAATTGGGATGGAGCTATACAATTGTTTAATCAATCAAGAGAAACTTGTGTTCAAAAAGGATGGTCCGATGGAGTAAAATATGCAGAAGAGATGATTTCAAAAGCTAAAGAAAAAGCTAAGAAAGAGAAGGAAATGTTAACAAAGAAAGAGGCAGAGGAAAAAGCTAAAAAAGAGAAAGAAATGTTAGCAAAGAAAGAGGTAGAGGAAAAAGCTAAGAGAGAAAAGGAAATATTAGCAAAGAAAGAGGCAGAGGAAAAAGCTAAAAAAAAGAAGGAGATGTTAGCAAAGAAAAAGGCGGAGGAAAAAGCTAAAAAAAAGAAGGAGATGTTAGCAAAGAAAAAGGCGGAGGAAAAAGCTAAGAGAGAAAAGGAAATGTTAGCAAAGAAAGAGGTAGAGGAAAAAGCTAAGAGAGAAAAGGAAATATTAGCAAAGAAAGAGGTAGAGGAAAAAGCTAAGAGAGAAAAGGAAATGTTAGCAAAGAAAGAGGTAGAGGAAAAAGCTAAAAAAGAGAAAGAAATTTTAACAAAGAAGAAATTGAGTGCCTTCACATCAAAGTTAAAAGGAAAAATGGGCAGTAGTAAAGAGAGATTGAGCAAAGCAGCATCAAAAATTAAAGATAAAGTCGGGGAAAGCAAGGAAAAAGTTAAAATTAAGCGTGAACAAAGAAAAGAAAGAAAAGAAGAGGAAAATGAAGAAAAAGAAACTCAAGAACGAGCAGAGAGAGAAGCAAGAGAAAAAGCTAAAAAAGAGAAGGAAATTTTAGCAAAGAAAGAGGCGGAGGAAAAAGCTAAAAAAAAGAAGGAGATGTTAGCAAAGAAAAAGGCAGAGGAAAAAGTTAAAAAAAAGAAGGAGATGTTAGCAAAGAAAAAGGCGGAGGAAAAAGCTAAAAAAGAGAAAGAAATGTTAGCAAAGAAAGAGGCAGAGGAAAAAGCTAAAAAAGAGAAAGAAATCTTAGCAAAGAAAGAGGCGGAGGAAAAAGCTAAAAAAGAGAAAGAAATGTTAGCCAAGAAAGAGGTGGAAGAAAGAGCTAAAAAGATAGTTTCTTTTAAAGGCGCTCAAATCACTCAATTCGAAGCGGATTTCCTTCAAGAGCTTGAAGATCAATTGGGTAAACAATTTAATTTAGTTAATAAAGTCGAAGATACCACTGAGATGGGCTTTTCGGTTGAAAATAACCAAATTACAGGGATTAGTTTGTATTATTGTAGTATATCAACTCTTCCGGAGTCGATAGGGAACCTCCAATCGCTTAAAGAACTGTATTTGTATGAGAATCAGTTAACAACTCTCCCGGAGTCTATAGGGAATCTTCAATCGGTCATAAAACTAGATTTCAAATTTAATCAGTTAACAACTCTCCCGGAGTCAATAGGAAACCTTTCCTCTCTAAAAAAATTAGATTTAGCAAGCAATGAGTTAACGACTCTTCCGGAGTCAATAGGAAACCTAAAATCACTCCAGAAATTAGAATTAGATAGTAATAGATTTACGACTCTCCCGGAGTCAATCGGGAACCTTCAATCGCTTAAAAAACTAAACTTGGGTTTTAATCAGTTTTCGACACTCTCTGAGTCAATAGGCAACCTCTCCTCTCTGGAAGACCTAGATTTAGTAAGTAATGGGTTAACAACTCTTCCAGAATCAATAGGAAACCTAAAATCTCTCCAAAAACTAAAACTGTTAAATAATCAGTTATCGGTTCTCCCAGAATCGATAGGAAACCTTAAATCGCTTAAAGAACTAAATTTGGGTTTTAATCAATTATCGATTCTCCCAGAGTCAATAACAACACTTGAATTGCTTGAAAACCTTAATTTTAATAGCAATCAATTATCTACTCTCCCGAAGTCCATAGGAAATCTAAAATTGCTGATATACCTTGGGTTAGAGAAGAATCAGTTAACGATTCTCCCGGAGTCAATAAGTAACTTAAAATCACTTGAAATACTAGATTTGGAGAAGAATCAGTTAACAAATCTCTCGGAGTCGATAAAAATTTTAGAACGAGAAAATCTAACAATATATAAATGATTGAAATTTTATTGACGTAATTTTTTCTTTAATTGATTCTTTTAAATCAGTAAGTTACAAAACAGCTTTGAATTTATAATGAGCTTAAAAATTTACAACCCATTTCCCCTGAACCTTTTTCCGCCCACTTGGCATACCTGTAATGAGAGAAATTCATTAATTTTAAATTCCTTACTTTCCATGCTTATTACAAATAATTATTAATAAAAAATTATTAATACATAAATTAAGGATTATTAATTATCATATATCTAATTAAGTTTTTAAATAAATAGGAATCAAGAAATTATTAATTTATTCATTCAAGGCACATATGCAATGTATTTATTAATTAAGATGGTATAAAAGGTTGAACTTGTGTATAGATATTCTGACTCTGACTGGAATTGGGATTTTTATAAGGAGCTTGTAGATGATGTAGAGGAAAATAAAAATATAATTCAATGCATCTCTTGCGGCAAATGTGTTGGAGATTGTCCCGCTACTAAAGTGTCTAGCTTTAATATAAGAAAAATAATTGCAAAGGTTCTTCGTGGTGATAAGAGCGTTTTAAAAGATTCAGATATATGGTATTGTTATTTATGTGAGCATTGTAAAAGAGTATGTCCGAAAGACAATATAAATATCCCATTACTAATCATCAATTTGAGAAATGAAAGCTTTAAAAAAGGATATGGCCCTCGTTATAATGATCTAAGGAAGTATGTAGAGATGTCAGAAAAGTTTTTAACTAACGGTACTGTGTTAGAAGATCCATTAGATGGCGGGTTACCCCCTGAACGTATGGAAGAATTAAATGAAATATGTAATTTCGCACGTATAAAATATGTATTTAAAGCAAGTAAAAATAAAACTAAAGAGAAAAAGAAAAAAAAATCATAATTTATCTTTAAATCAATGGAATCGTTTAATTTAGCATTAAATTTAGATGAAATAGAAAGGCAATATCCCGAAAATCCTTTAGATTTTTTTAGAGGAAAGAGGCTTTGTCTATTTAAAGCTTGTCTCGAAAAATATTTCCCAGGCGTCAGATGGAGCATTCAAGACCTCCTAGAAGAGCTTCAATTAAATGTAGCTATGTGTGTCAATCAATCATGCTGCTCTGGTACTTTCTTTCAAAGAAATTTAATAACAAGAGCACAATTTGCCGCAATTAATGAGAGAAATCTAAATGAGATGAATCAAATAGCGGATATTGCACTTTTTAGTTGTAATGGTTGTTATAATAGTCTTTTAAGAGGACGAGAATTTTTAAAAATCTCTGAAGTAAAGAAGAAAACTAATAAAATCCTAAATAGGCTAAAAAAGAAGGAAATAGGGCAAAATTATCCACATAAATATGACATTCTTGATAATTATAATCTCAAATTACTTCATGATCTAGATTTCTTATATTTAATTCGAAACGATGTTCTCAACTCTTTAAAGTTTGATTTGAAAGATCTTAAAGTTGCTGTTCATTATGGATGTCATTATTTGAATTTATCAAGAGATAAAAGAAATATAGAAGAATTTGTAAAAGATAAAACTAAATTAGATGAATTAATCACTCTTTTTGGTGGTATCCCAATTGATTATAAAGAAAGAGAAAGTTGTTGTGGCTGGGGCGCCTCTCAACTCATAATAAACCCTCGTGAAGCGCTTAAAATAACAGCAAATAAACTTAGAAGTGCCCAAAATGTTGGAGCGGATTTTATGATAACCCCCTGTCCAACATGTTTGTATACACTTAGCAAGCCCGAATACAGAGAGAAAATGCATAAATGGTATGGTGATAAGCTAGACATTCCCACAATCCACTTAAATGAATTAATAGCAATATTACGAGGGTGTGAAGAAGAACGTTGCATTACACTTAGACGAAAATCCCCTCGCTTGGATGAAATTTTTGAAATTATAACAAAAGAATAGTCCATTTTGTGTTAATGATCTTAAAATTGTGATCTTATATAATCCCAGAAATGCTTATTTTATTATTAAAAATATATTTTCCTTACTCTCTTCTCCAAAAAGCTCCTAATACGATTAAAGCGGCTCCAATAAACGGACCAATCACTCCAAAAAAAGGCTTATAGCCCCCTCCAGTAGTAATCCAGTGATTGTAACCATATTCATTATAAAATAATTCCATCATAACAATCCACCATATAGTAGCTGCTATTACTATTCCTGCTATTACAATCATCTTCCATCTTAGCTTCTTATAATTAAGTGAAGCTCTAGTATAAGTAATGGTAAGTGTAATTGCTATTAAAGAACTCGAAAAAATAGTTAACGCAAGTATCAAGGAGATTATGACTAATGTCAAATCTGTTCTTAGAAGATAAATCGCAACTGGCTCTACATCGACACCTATTTGCGTCATCCAAACGAAATAGGTTGTAGCAGTCTCATCATTATAACTGGTTGGAGTCATAATTGAAATAATTATAAGTAATGCTCCAACAATATTTAGAATCCAAAGATAATTTCTTATCTTCATAATAATCCTATAATAAATGTAATTTCAAATATCAAAGTTGCATATATTAAAAATGTTTGGTCTTTTACAAGTCATTATTCTCAATTTTAATGTGATTAGACTAATGCAGATCCAAATACCTTCTAAAGAAGAAATTACGGTGTGGATAACTGAAATTATTTGAAAAATCGATATTATAACAATGGAATAATTAGAGAATAAAAAACTTAAAAACTCACATTATTTTTACATTTCTTCTATTGCAAATCTAGGACAAGAATCTAAACATAATAAACAACCTATACATTTCTCATAATAAAATTTCAGTATATCTTTTTTATCTAAACATAAAGCGTCAGTAGGACATAATGATATACATGCACCACAATCAATACATCTCTCATCATCAATAATTATTCGACCTTTTTTATTTACAATTATATTATTTTTTTTTAACGATTCAGTTATAGTTTTTATTTTGTCTTCTGGAATATCTATTAGAAGATTGATTCCATTAGTTCCTGTAGAAAACTTAAGAATATTCAAGGTGATATTG
>JAZGEW010000053.1:0-2045 GCA_036478875.1 Promethearchaeia archaeon
ATTAAAGATATTTGAGATAATATTCATTTAACCTACGCATTTTTAATAAAATATTTATGGTTTAGAACTCTATCCATCATATAATATTTTTCTCAGTTTTATTAAATGACGATTTTAAAGTACCAGATATTCGGTAAGAACTCAGTAGGTGTTTACTTAACAGTTAATAACGCATACGGTTTATACCCATCTATTCTGCTTAAACCATTTGTTGAAAAAATTAAAAGTGTATTCAAAGAACCTTTTTATCCCTTTTCGATCAATAATTCCAATTTAATAGGAGTATATACAGCTAGTAATAAAAATGGAATTATCGTCCCTCACATAATTAGGGAAGACGAGCTTCACCAATTAAAAAAATATTCTGAAAAATTAAATAATGATTACCAAATCGGAGTTCTTAGATCTAAGGATAACGCTTTTGGAAATTTAATATTATGTAACGATAAAGGTGCTATAATCTCTTCTTTTTTAAAAGATTATAAAGAGCAAATTGAAGATACTTTAAAGGTTGAGACTGTTGTCTATGAATTTGTAAATAACAATCTCCCCGGTTCTATTTCCTTGACTAACAATAAAGGGTGCCTTGTTCATCCACTTGCTACTGATGAAGAGATTGAGATCATTTCTGAGATTTTAAAAGTAGAGGAAATTGATGTGTCCACAGTTAATAGAGGAATTCCATATCTCTCCTCTGGAGCAATCGTTAACGATCAGAGTGGGATATTTGGAAATGGATGCACGGGTCCTGAGATGATGCGTTTATCTAACGTATTGATGCTATAAAGCTTACTTCCTAATCGTTGTATTATTATCCAATAAAAAGCAAAATTTAATATTTTTAAAATAATTTTCATGTTCAACTTCGTTGATGCATAGGAAGTGTTAATTTATGTCAGAGGAAATTCAAATTAAGATTTATAGGATCATAGGAACCTACAAAAAAAAGTATAGAAAATATTTATTTCGGAAAGAGGTTCGAGCTCTAAAAGAGAAAGATGCTTTAGAAAAAGTTTTGAGCCAAATCACATCAATCGGCATTCTTAGAAGACAGATAAATGTTAAAGAAATAAAGGTAATTACCCCAGAAGAAAGTCAAGATTATCTGATTAGAGAATTATCTAAATAGAGAAATATTCACAACTTTTATTGATTTTTATGGAAAATAATCAAAATTTAGAACAACAATTAAACCAATTTAGGTATATTAAAGAACAGAGAGACATGTTCCAGGGCCAATTTGAAATAATTAATGTATCTCTTGGAAATTTATACACAACCAAACTAACTTTGGATAATCTTCGCGATGGAGTTAATGAAAACGACGAAATTTTGATCCCAATTGGAGGTTTAGCCAGTATAAAGGCAACAATTAAAGATACAAAAAAAGTTCTCGTGTATGTTAAAAATGATACGATAATTGAAAAAACCGTTGAAGAAGCGATTGAATTTATCTCAAAGCTTATTGAACAACACAATACCCAGTTAAAATTTCTCCGAGAAAGAATTTTAAGCTTAGATGTAAATCTTCAAGGAATAAATCAAATCTTGCAGAATAGAATGGCTCAGCAATAAATTTGTATAAAAACTTTTTCTAAACTAATATTGATTTTCAATTCAAGTGGTCAAATTAATGAAAAAATTAAGTAAAGTTTTCTCTGCTTTCGTTAAAAAACCTTTAACATCTGAAAGCTTAGAGAGTGCTTTAAATGAACTGAATCTGTTATTGATAGGAAATGATGTAGCTACAGAAACAGCCGATGCTCTATGTAAAAAAATCGAAGAATCTCTTAAGGGAGAACAAATAGGTAGACTAACATCAAAAAGTAAGTATCTATTGGAAATTCTAAGAGATATAATTACGAAAATTTTAACTCCAGAGAGAAATATCGATTTATTAGAAGAAATTAGAAAGAAGAACAAAAGTAACAACCCTTACATAATTTGTTTTTTAGGAGTTAACGGAACGGGTAAAACTACCACAATTGCTAAAATAGCACATTATTTAAAAAAAAATAACATTTCTTCTGTAGCTGCGGCTTCAG
>JAZGEW010000054.1:0-20161 GCA_036478875.1 Promethearchaeia archaeon
GATGATAGAAAAAAATTACGGTCACGTTATAAAATAGTTTTATCACTATTTTCTGGAAGTATCATCTTTTTTGCAAATATTTTTGGTTTTATTACTATAACCTCACCAAATATTCCTTTTCTTGATAGAACAAGATTAACAATTATTTATCCTTTCTTAATTCCTCTAATTCTAGCTGTTTTTACTAATACAATAAATATGTTAGAAGGTTATAACGGTGAAGGTTCAGGATCTTGGTTGATCGCTATCTGCTTTCTGTTTGTTTGTAGTTTACTATGGAATTCTGCTGAAGGTGTGCTTTTTACAATTCCAGTTATTGCAGTAATAATTCCTTTTTTCATATATAACAAGTATCCAGCAAAAATTTTCCCTGGAGATATAGGAACATTAAGTATAGGTGCAATGATTGCATGTATTATGTTATTTGGGTCATTGGAAGTTGCTACATTTTGTGTTCTTTTAATTCATATATTTAACAGTTTTTATTATATATATTCTGTACGTGGTTTTTTTGAGAGCAGTGATATTAGAGAAAGTAAAGAGGATATAATCTTACTCGAAAATGATCAAATTAAAGCTTCAGATCAAAAAGATGCAGTATTAACATTACCTAGACTAATATTGGCAAAGGGGCCGTTAACAGAACCAGAATTAGTAAAAAACTTTTATGCTATTTCATTAATATGTGGTTTTTTTTCTGTACTCTCTATCCTACTAATGCAATTTACTCTAGGGAATTTAAATATATACATCTTAATTATAACTTTAATCGTTTTATTAGCTCCAACCATTTTTATATTATATAAATTCCCCAGGATTCGAGGAATTATTTTTTTAATGATAATCCTTTTAATTTCAATTTTGTTTTTCCTAATATTTATTGAAGCTGTAATTATGCCACTGCCTTTTGAAAATTTGGAACTTGGAATAATAAGGATTCCAATTAATCTATTAATTACTTTTATACTAATGATTCCTATATTGTTATTTTGGTATCTGGCTACAATAAAGTATTTCTGGATTGAAATTGGTAAAATGAATAAAAATTAAATCCTAAATTAAAATAGTAATATAATTATTGACAAATTGATTAAAAAGTCTTGTTAAATAATAAAGGTATTTTCTTTGAAAAAAAATATTAGATATTTTCTCTTTATTTCTTATCCATTTTATTCAATTGGAATTTTTTTGTTAATAAATTCATTTATATTAAAATTTAATTTATTAACACTTCTAATTGATTGGACATTTTTAATTTCTTTTCTTCTATATTTATTAACTATTGAAGAATTTTATCAATGGGCAAAAAATGGTAAAAGAAGTGAAATGAGTGATATTGTTGCTATTTTCTTTTTCTTTTTTCTTATTTTTTTCTTTTCAAAAGATTTTTTAACATCAATTATGGGAGCTTTCTCAATATATTTATGGATAGGTATTTTTGAATTAAAGGATTACCCCGTACTGAATAAAGTTTTGATTATATCTCTAGTAACTTATAATGTTATATTTATTGCGGGTTTATTTTCCTATTATTTAGGAGATCCAATTTACATTAATACTAGTTTTGCATTTTCTTTCTGGATAATTCTTATTTTAGGATTTCTGCTATTTGGAAGAAAATATTTGATTGTCTGGCGATTTATGAGCCCTCAATATTTGATATTATTTCTTTATATTATTGCGTGGCTAGCTGTTGTATTTATCAACCAATTTACACCATTAACTTTTCTCGTAAACAATCCTATTGCTTCTAGTGAATTTAAAATTATTGATCTCTTCTTAAATATTTATTTTATCTTAATTGTAGTTAATTGGGGAATATACTTTGTATCAGGATTCATATTAGACAAGTTATTAGGAATTCATAGAGTGAAAGAAGAAAATATATTAAATATTGTAAACAAAATAAAAAATGATATTGGAATTAAAGGAAAAGTTAAAGTTGGATTTGGAAAATATCCTATTTTAAATGCAATGGCTTATGGTTCTATATTTGATAAAAGAATTGCAATTATTGCTAATAACATAAATGAACTTCCTAAAGATGAATTAAAGGGTATTCTAGCACATGAATTAGCACATATTAAAGGAAAACACACTCTTATTTTAACTATAATTACATCCATAGATCTAATTGTGAGAATGTTCCTTGGCATTCCCGCTACTTACTATGACTATACTTTTGGAAATCCTCGGATTCCGCTGATTGTTTTTATTCTATTGAATTTGGTTATATATTTCTTTCTTTTTATATTTGTTAGAATTTTAGAAGGAAAAGCAGATTTGAAAACAAAAGAAGTAGGCTACGCAAATGAACTTGTTAAGGCACTTTATAATCTCGAGAGCTTTTACGCAACTGGAAGAGAAATTGGATTTAATACGATGTTATTATGCGAAGAAAAAATAACAAAAGACAATCAACTTTTAGACTATATGAGCACAGCAAAATATCTTAATCGTTCAATGATTAAACCATCAAGAGCCTCATTATTAGCTACTTTTATTAATTCTCATCCTCCCAGTTATTATAGAATTGCTGCTATATTAGGCAATGAACTTAAACCGGGTAAAGAAGCAATTCTTCCTTTTATATGCTTGAAAAGATCTAATCAAAAAAAATATGCTATGAAATTTGAACAGGCAAGAGAAAAATTTAAAATCATAGCAAACGAGAAATTTAAAGAATATTTTGAAATTAATAATATCCCTCAATTAATGGAAAAAATCAGAAGAAGAGAATTACATCAATTTGATCTTCAAAAGGATTATATCTTTAGAAATTTAATTACAGATGAAATTATTCTTGGAAAATTAATCGATGTTCATTTTATTGATGATATTACTAACCCCGAAGAATTTATTATAACAAATTTGAAAACAAATCAAAAAAACTTCTTGAATTCTTCAATATATTCACTTATTCAATTCAATTTGCATGAACAATACTTTCTTCATAAAAATGATCCCTTAAAATTGACTAATCTTGAATTATCCGACAATAATAAAGAGGGATATTACATCTTCTTAGATAAAAATGATAAAAAAATTCAAAAACCAATAAAAAAAACCAAATTGTCAAACTCAGTTTTATTCATTAAAAACCTTAAAAATCTTGAAGTATTTTTAAAAATTAAGGGAGAACTAAAAATCTTTAAATGTACAAATGTCATTCCGGCATATAATTTAAATGAAATTCAAATAGAAATATCTGACATTCAAAATCACGAAACTAATATAAGATATCCTCTTAGTGAATTAATAATTCGACCAAAAAATGTTTTCTTATCTATTAGTAGAAGTTATAGTTTTAGAGAATCTGAAGTAAATTTAATGAAATGGTTAAAAAAAAGACATCTTCAAGTATTTTTATATCTTAAGAAACCTGTGAATAATTTAGAAATAGGATATATTCAAATAATAGACGTTAATATACAGAAATCTAAGAAAGATTCACCTAAGGGTAAAAACGATGATATAAATGTCATTTTCTTTAATAATATTTTTGGGAAGGAAGTAAAAATCCCCTACAAGGAATTGGATATAATAAATTTTGAATATAATAGCGCTGTTATCCAATTAAAATCAGAAACAAGTGTAACAAGTCGGTTAGGATTCAAAATATTGAAGAAATTCAAACCAGAAAGAATCATTATGCCTTAATAAAATTTAATATGAATGTGTCTTTCAAAAAGTTAACAATGACTAGCAAAATTAAAAATATTTTTCATCTTTTACGAGTACGACAATATTATAAAAATACGTTGATATTTGTAGGTATTTTCTTTAGTCAACGTTTATTCGATATTTCACTTTATTTTCACATATTTATCGGATTTATACTTTTGTGTTGCGCTTCATCATTTAATTATATTATCAATGATATAAGAGATATTGAAAGTGATAAATTACACCCAGAAAAGCTTAAAAAGAAACCACTCGCATCTGGAGCTCTTTCATTACATTTTGCTATCTTCTTATTAATTATATTGGCTGGTTTAATGATCTTATTTCCTATTTTTATAATGATCTTATTTCCTATTTTTATAATTCCAAACATCGCTTTTAGTTTTATGATACTCTTAATAATTGTTACCGGTCAACTTTATAATTATATTTTCAAAAATTATGTTTTTATTGATATACTCATTTTATCTACTGGTTATTTATGGAGAGCATTAGCAGGTTGTATGATAATTGAGGAATATGTTTCTCCTTGGTTATTATTAGCAATTTTTGAGATTGCAATATTCTTAAGTATTGCTAAAAGAAAAGGTGACTTGATAATCCTCGGTAAAGATACAGCTATTGAACATAAAAAAGTTTATGATCAATACTCTCAGAAATTATTAGATCAGTTTTATGTAATAGTAGCAGGCTCTTTATTTCTGACATATTCTCTATATCTTATAAATCGATTTAAATTGGATGAACCAGGATTTCCTAGCATTTTTGAATATTTATCAATTCTTACAATACCTATTGCCCTATATATTCTTATGAGATATATGTATTTGACTTCAGCTAAACCAGAAATAGCTCGTAACACAGAAAAAGCGTTCTTAGATAAAGGTATAATAATAGCTGCACTAATTCTTATGATTATATTGTTTTTCTCATTCTACTTCAATTAACTGTTTAGCTTATAGAGGATTAAGAAGGAAATCCCCTTTTATTCCCATTTCTCTCTATCAATTCTCTCTCATTAAATGAATAAAATTAGATAATAAAAACGTAATAAGGATTTTTTATGATTTTAAATTTGTATTTTAAAACAGAATTTTAACTAAATTTGAAATTCAATTTTTTTCCTAATCTTTTAAGAGGTTTTAACGATAAGAGTTAATGGTGATATTGCAATGGCAATTATTCCAATAACAATATATAACATTTTCCATGAGTATCGCCCCAATAATGTAAAAACTATGATTTCGATAAGTATCCAAACAAGTATGCTTATTGGGAATACTAACTTATGATAAATATTTCTTCTTTCCATATTAATTGAATTTCTTATCAATTTAAAAATCATAGGAATTAAAAAGCCTAGAGTTGCACCAATTAAAACAAAGGTTAAAAAGTATAATTCCCATGTCCAAGAAAAACCAGCATAAATACAATTATAACCAATGAAAATATTGCTAATGATAATCGCAGGTTTACAAGCAATTTTTTCTGAAAAATAATTTGAAAAGAAAAATATAACAGTAAATAATATGAAAGTTAAAGCCATCAAATCAGTAAACTTAGCCTGGGTTATAAAAAATGACCAGTAGGTATTGAGGATCTTTCTGTCAAAAAACATGATGAAATTAAGTATTGGTCCCATAAAAATACTAGCTAAGAAGATAAAAGGCATATAGAATTTTAAAATTATTTTTTTTTCTGTCATAATCAATAAAATTTAAAATCTATAAAAAAGTTTTTTGATTAGTTTTGTAGATGAATGAATAATTATAAATTAACCTATTTTTTTTTTTTTCTTATATTATAATCCCCTTTCTAACCATATAAAGTCCTCTTCACCGCGTTTCTTTTTCTTCTTCAACTTTTTCCTTTCCCTTTTAATTTTAGAACCCTTTGGCCTTTTACGCGTTTTCTTGATTTGAGATTCTAAGTTCGTTCGGAATTCAATGTACTTAAATTCCCGGTTACCACGCTTTTTATCTACTATATTACTATCAAAAAATCTTTTAAAATAAAGAATGAAACATGATGGTACAGATTTTAAAGAACTTTTAGTTACAGTAATTTTCATTTGAAGAATTTTTTTAAATTTTTATTACAATTGTTAATTTGGTTTAAAAAAATGAAACATAGTGAATTAATAGGAAATATTTATTTATAAATAACAATTCAAAATATTTATTATGCTTTACAAATCAAAACTTTATATATCGTTAATTTTATTGTCTATTGGTTTAGGCTTGATTCCAATTGGGACTCTAGTAAATGGGTATATTAGAGATCAAGTATCAGCTAAAATCCCGGATACTCTTCTGAAAATCCAGGAAGAGGTTGTTCCTGAAATAGAATCTCAATATATTGGTTTAGGGATTCCAGAAGTTCTTCTAGGAATTCGAGAACAGGAAGTTCCAGAAATAGCTGATGATATCGTCAAAGTAGAAGCTATTCCTGATGTTCTTTTAACTCTTAAAAACCGAACCATTGAAAAATTACCAGGATTAATCAATGGATCAGAAACTGCTAAGATTATTGATGAGTTATTTGATAATATGTTAAGGTATAATAGAACTCCTCAAAGCGATGCTAGTGATATGTTTTTCAACAATGTTAATTTCCAAGATGATTATAAAACAGAAATCGAAGGTGTATCGGAGAAAATGACTGGTGGAACAAAAAGTCTAGTTTATTCCAGTGATACTCAAGATAGATTATTAGAGGGATATACAGTTGGTGGAATTAATTATCCGGGATTGCTAACAGATCTTGATGCCGGAATTGGCGTTTTAAATTGGCTTGAATTTTATTTTGAAGCAGAAGATGATATCGAAGCCAGTAGAACTTTAATCCAAGAAGTTTATAGCAGTTCTTGGTCTTCTGGACAGCTCCAGAATCTATCAGCATATATTATTACATATCTATGGCCTAATGAAGTCAGAAATATATATGCACCATTAGATATAGAAATTTATGCTAACTCTCTCTTTTATAGCCAATGGGCAAATGGTTCATTTTCAAAAGATGGTTTATCCATAGATTATCTGCTAGATGAACTTGCAGATAAATTAAAGAGTGCTGAAGCTGCTGATATGATTGATACTACACTGCAAGTTGCTGAGCAAGCTTCGGAGGGAGACGAAATCCTTGCAAGAGAGTTATTTTTCAATAGTTTTACATTTCAAGATAATTATTCAACACCGATTGAGGGGATTTCAGAACGTATAAGTGGTGGAAATAATAGTCTTGACTATACACCTCTTGCTCAAGAAAGAATTTTATATGGATCTGGAAATTCTCCAGGATTACTAACTGAAATTGAAATAGGGTTTGGCTTAACTAAATGGTTGGATCTCTATAATACCGCACTTGGCGACCTTGGAAGCAGAAGTTTAATGGAAACAATCTATAATGCAACTTGGTCTGATCAACTTATGCCACTGGGAGAATACATACAAGATTATGTGATTGATATTAAAATTGCTCAAGTAAGTGTAACAGGTTTAGAAGTAGGCAAATCTTACATTTCTGTAACAAAATCTCAAGAACTATGGGATCCAAATAATATTCTTTCATTTGTGAATGATATTGGAATTAAAAAATGGTTTAATTCATCAAAAGGTAGTTTAGCAATTCAGGATGAATTAAATGCAACTTTTAATTTGAATTCAGCCCAATTTAATTTAATTTATAATTGGTTATTTCATACTATAAGACTTGAGATCACTCCAATTCTCTTTACTTACTTAAATTTCAAAGGATATTTGATAGAACCATTGGAATATGCTGATATACTGTTCTTAAAGCAATGGGCTAATGCAACTCTTGATAATAAAGGACTTGATCTTGGAGGTGGGTATAAAGGTTTCGAAGTAGGTATTCCAACTCCAATTGGTATTCCATTAAATATAACCACTGATTTGTTTAATGAAAGAAATTCCTATTCATTTATTAATACAGATGGCATTTTAAAATGGATTGAAGCAGAAGGAGATAATTTGACAATTCAAGGTATTTTAAAGGATTCTTTTAAATTGAATGATACTCAATTAAGTATAATCCTTAACTGGTTATTTACCTCATTTAAAAATAATGTTGTTCCAAATATTGCTTTTAATATGACAGGTTATACAATGACAGAATTAGCTGTTTTTGAATTTTATCGTCAATGGGCTAATGGTTCGCTTTTCATTAATGGAATTGATTCAGGGCCAGCCTTAGGTCTTGAATCGCTCGCAGGTTGGGAATTAGGTATCCCCAAGTCCAGTAAGATTGCAAAAGAGTCTGCAGCATTGCTTTGGGATGAGGAATACTATTTAGCGTTAGTTAACTCTAAAGGGAATGGGAGATGGTTTAATGCAATGTATAAATCAGGTACTTACAATCATTTAAAAAATCTTTTTAGCTTTACTAATGATCAAATGGACGCAATTCTCGATTGGTTAGCAGAAATTCGAAATAATGTTACCCTCTCGCAGTTGCAGTTGGAATCAGGTTTACAGTTAAATCACTATGAAATAGGTAATATTATAAATATAGGAATAACTATTGGGGGAATAGTGTTTACTGCAATAAGTTCTTTCATTTTAATCTGGATCTGGGTAAAATCCTCTAAGAGAAAATAGTCGAGATTAAATATAAATCTATTTTTCTTAAATTTTGAAATATCTACATATTAGGTCAGAAAGTGAAGTTGCTATTGATAATTATAACGAACTAGAAAAACTCGTGTTTGAAGTCTAACTAGATAAGACCATCGCAATTATCATAACTTAGAACAAATTCAACCATTTAAAAATTCTTTTCTTTTGCTTATTTTCTTTTATTTCGATAACAATTTTAATTATAATGATAATATTCGATAATATTTTTAACCAGATTCAAGAAATTAGAAAGTAATATATGGAGAATATTTTTAAAATTATTATCCTTATTTCACCAATTTTTACTTTAAATTAATGAAGTTAAACTTTTATAAGGAATTCATACAAAATTTTATTATTCCTTTTTAAAATAATCTCTTGAATTGAAAAATGAGAAATTCCGAATAAAAAGTAATAATTAAATTATCTACAGTAATTATAATTATCATATTGGCTATGAAAATCTTTTCTATTCTTTTATTCGGAATTCGACTTGGATCAATTTCTAAAATCTATTAGGTTTTGTAAACACAATAGAAAAAAAAAGATAAAACTTATAAATTAACAAATTCAAAACAATACTTAACAATTAATCTAAAAAAAATATAAAAAAAAAGTGAATTTTAATATGGAAATGGAAAAGAAAAATTTAGCTATTATCATTTTGGCAGTTGTACTGGCTGCCTCTGGGATTGGTAATATTGTTCTTGCTGTTACAGGGGGTTTGATTGCTGTTGCTCCAGAAGAGAGAACAACTCTCGTTTATGGGCTCGGCTCAAATCCCGCTGCACTTGATCCTGCCGATACTTGGGATATTCCTTCATCTCCCCTACAACAACAGGTTACCCAATCTTTAGTTGAATTGGATTACACAACACATCCTGGCTATGATATTATAGGTGTATTAGCTACAGACTGGGAATGGGAAACTGATATGAAAATCAAATTTAGACTCAGAGATAACGTTTGGTTTCAAGATGGAACCCCTATGACTGCCGCATCAGTTAAATGGAATTTTGAAAGATGCGAATATTTCTTTAATGGAACAGGAGATCTTCCTGCCACTAGTTGGGAAGGAATGCCATCATCTTTATTCTTCCATTCTGTCACTGGAGAATGGCTTTTCAAAAGCTATGCGGCTAATGAAAGTGACGTTTGGGATGATGGAGAGGAATGTATGACTTTTACTATGGAGTTGAACTGGGGTGCTAGCCAATTCATAAGTTTACTCACTTTTGGTGCCCAGGCAATTTTGTCCCCTACATCTACACCTGAAACTGAGTATATAGATTTAGCTACTGGAACATTAGTGGGTACTGGTCCTTACAAATGGATACATTTCAGGAGAGATAGAGAAGTGCGAATGGAAAGGTGGGAAAGATACTGGGGCACTGCGGGCTATTTTGAAGTAGTTATCTTCAGAATTATTGAAGATGATACGGCTAGAACGACTGCTGCATTAGCTGGACAATTTGATATTGCTGGAATTCCATCGGCTCAAATCGATACATTCAAGGCTGATCCTGACTTTCACGTTGAGGACATTGGTGAAGATTTAGGCTATTGCTATTTTACAATTTATAGTGGGGAAAAAGATTACGATGGTGATGATTTAACAACTACAACTAACAACGTACCTTATGCCGAATACCAGAGAAATCCACCCGCACTCAGGAGAGCTCTTGCTTTAGCAACAAACTATACATATATTTGGGAAGAAATTTATGGCGGATATTCTGTTGCAGGAACTCCTTGTGTTCCCCGTGCAATGCCAGGTTATAATGCTTCAGTTGTACAAGCTCATGATAGTGACTGGGAGGATAATATCCCAATAGCAAGAGAATATATGATGGACTTGTATCCGACTGAAACTGCTGCGTTAACTACAGTAATGGATGGTGGTACTAATGACGCTGCTTGGCAAGCCTTAACTTTAAAAACACTTCAAGTTAATAGACACTTTGGCCATACGGCAAATCAACGTATGAATCAATTATTTGCAGACAACTTCGGGTTGATTGGAGTTAAAACTGAAGAAACAATAAGAGAATGGGGCGATTACTTGGATGTCTTTGATGCTCTCATTGGTGTTCCATGGGAAAGTGATTTGGGGTATATTTGTTGGTCTCCCGATTACATAAATCCATTTAACATGATTGACCCTCTGTTCAACCCACAGTCTTCTTCAAACTTCTGCCATCTTAACGATTCTTCTCCTGGTGGTTTAGTAGAACAATTAACGGCTGGTGGATTGGAACTTGATTTAGAAGCACAATACGAATATTGGAAAG
Source organism: Promethearchaeia archaeon (assembly GCA_036478875.1). Taxonomy (GTDB): domain Archaea; phylum Asgardarchaeota; class Lokiarchaeia; order Sigyniarchaeales; family SOKP01; genus Loki-b32. The sequence goes on from JAZGEW010000054.1 coordinate 10,613, forward strand.
GAATTCAATCTTATATCTATGACATAAATCGACCATTAAATCCAGCAAGCCATGCCCATATCTCTGGGTTTGTTGGCTTAGTACAAAGTATTCATAAAGTAGGCCTAATCAGAGACGACTATAACGTTTTAAGTGCGTGGTACATAGAAAGATGGTATTATGAAGAATAAACCTATAAAATGAATTCTTTTAAGTAGATATATAAAAATAAAAATCAAATTTTTTTTTTTTTTTTAAAAATTATTATTACATTAATTCAAGTAGTCGTTTAGGTTCTTTATCTTTCTTTCATAATTCATAAAAATTTTAAAAAAAAAATTAGTCTTAATAACTAAAAAGTTTATGATACCAATAGAATAATTAATAAATGATCAAATCTAAATATTTATAATCTTCATATACAATAAAACGTAAGTTAGATAGAGAAGAGCATGAAATTTTCAAAAATTGAATTTGGTAGACAAGGCAATTTTATAATGGGGCTTTTTATGCTTTACTTTTTATTTTTTGGGTATATTAGTAATGCATACGAAAAATCTATTGGAGAGGAATTATTATTTCTTTATCAAATATTATTCGATTCACAAAGATTCTGGGCATTCCTCATACTCTTCGCAATTATGTTCTTTGTAGCGTATAGAGAAAAATTTTTCGAATATGCTATTAGAAACAGCATCTGGTATATTCCCGCGATCTTAATAATGTCTTGGTTTTGGTATTGGTTCTTATTCGGGTTTGATGCTACAGTATTTTATATTTATTTCATTAGAATTGAAGGGTTATTAACAATTATTTCTTTATTATGTACTAATCTATTAGCTGCGATATTAGCTTCTGTAATAAATGAAAAGAAAAAAATATCGCGAGAAATTGAAATATAAAAAAAATTTTTAAGAGGTAAAAAAGGTAAAAAAAAAAATGAGCCTATTAAAATATATAATTAGAAGACTGATTGTACTGGTTCCCGTAATGTTTGGAGTTTTAACTTTAACTTTTATTCTGTCTCGATTGATGCCAGGAGATCCTATTGCTGCTCGATTAGCTGCTGCAGGAATAACTAATCCCAGACCTGGTCAATATCTAGAGATGAAATGTGCACTCGGGCTCTGTGATCCTATCATTGTTCAGTATTTTCGATATATTGGAGAATTATTTACGGGGCAATGGGGCACATCCGTTTCAATTGTGAGAAATCAACCTGTTTGGGATCTTGTTATGACGAGATTGCCTTTTACAATAGATCTTACACTATTCTCTATTGCAATTGCTTCTTTTGTAGGAATTAAAGCGGGTGTATTCTCAGCAGTCCATAGAAATGAAACCTCTGATACTATTGTAAGAGGGGTTGCTTTAGTAGGTGTAGCAATTCCAATATTTTTTCTAGGAATGGTATTTCAATACACGCTTGGCTATCAGGTAAAATGGTTCGAACCCACAGGGTACTTGAGTGCTGAATACGAAGACCCCCCATTTGTTACAGGTTTTATTATAATTGATTCTATTTTATCAGGGCAATGGTATTTAGTTGGAGATTATTTATGGCATATGTTTCTTCCTGTATTTTGTTTATCATTTGTTATGCTTGCCCTGATAACAAGACAAACGCGTTCTAGCATGTTAGAAGTGATGGAACAAGATTATGTAAGAACAGCTAGAGCAAAAGGATGTAAAGAGAAAGTGGTAATACATTCACATGCCTTAAGAAATGCCCTTATTCCAACTGTAACCATCATCGGCTTGAGTATTGCTAGCTTATTAGGGGGTGCGATTATAACTGAAGCTACTTTTGGTTTGACTGGAATGGGTAAATTATTAATTGATGCAATTCTACTCTATGATTTTTGGGTTTTATCCGCTATAGTATTTATGATAACAATAATTTTTATTATAGCAAATCTGTTGACTGATATCATTTATGCTGTCCTAGATCCAAGAATAAGATATACCTAATAAAAAATAAAGGTGTGAAAATACATATGGAAAAAACTTATTTAATGGTAGAAAAACTAGAAATAGAAGAAGTGAAAGAAAAAGAAAACATTACAAGAAAAATCGTGTCTTGGATTTTCAAGAATCCAAAATTTCTTATCCTTCCAGGTTCGAGAATAGATGAATTATCTACTCGTCAATTAGAATACGAAAAGACTATCAGTAAAAGAAGTATGATAAGGAGATTAAAAAATCCATTGACGATTTTCGGTATTTGTATAATTATCTTTATTGTTACTTTGGCTATGTTTGCTCCATGGATATCTCCCCAATCTTTTGAAGTGGCAATGTATACTCATGCTGGTTCATGGAACCCTCCATCTCCAGAACATCCTTTAGGACAAACAGCTATGGGCGGTGATGTATTGTCACGATTAATATGGGGCGCAAGAACTTCTTTAACAATTGTAATACCATCGATTACTATTAGTGTTAGTGGGGGTATCATATTAGGTGTAATTTCTGCGTATTATGGAGGGTGGGTTGATTCGGTAATAATGAGAATCTGTGATGTCTTTCTTGCTTTTCCAACATTAGTTCTCTCATTAGTCTTTATTGCAATTTTAGGTCCCGAAATTGAGGTAATTTTGATGGTCTGGGGATTTTTAGGAATTACTGTATATGCTAGACTGATTAGAGGAAATGTTTTACAAGCTCGAGCACTTCCCTATATAGAAGCAGCAAGAGTATCAGGCGCAGGAAACTGGAGAATTATGTTTCGCCATATATTACCAAATGTAATACAACCAATTATAGTCTATTTCACTCTTGATATCGGTGGTTATATTTTAAGTTTAGCTGCGCTTTCCTTTCTTGGTATGAATCAAACTGTAATGATTGAATGGGGAAATGATATTAATGTGGCAAGAGAAAATCCTTATATGGCACCTTGGGCTGGTTTGTGGCCTGGGTTTATGATCTTTATTACAGTATTGGGATTTATGTTACTTGGTGATGGTTTAAGAGATGCTTTGGATCCAAGATTGAAAAACTTATAATTACATCTTACATTTTTTTTTTTAAATTTAACAATAGTAAAAAAGGTTATTAATTATGGATATCGTGGAAAATGAGAAAGAAGCAATTAGTGCTCCAGATAAATCAAGCCTCTCTAGAAAATTACTCCAGGTTAAAGATTTAAAAACATATTTTTATACAGAAGAGGGTATAGTTAAAGCAGTTGATGGTGTTTCTTTTGACATTTATGAAGATGAAGTTCTCGGTCTTGTTGGGGAAACAGGATGTGGTAAATCTGTAACTGCCCTTTCAATTTTACAACTTGTAAGAGCACCAGGTAAAATTATTGATGGAAGAATTCTATTTAAAGGGATAGATCTTCTAGAACTAAAAGAAAGTGAGATGCGAGAGCGTCGTGGTAAAGATATTACAATGATTTTTCAAGATCCCTTAAATTCGATCAATCCTGTTTTTACTGTTGGTAAACAGGTATCAGAGGTCTTCTTTTTACATCAAGAAGCAGAAATTAAACAAGACCTCGATAACCGCTTATTAGAAAGAAAAAAAAAGATTGAAGAAAAAAATAATCTGAAACAAATATTAGAAGAAGATGAAGGGAGATTATCAGGAGAAGAAAAGAATGAAATTAAGGCTAAAATTGAAGAACTTAAAAAAGAGACTGCTCATATACCAAAATTAAAAGAAATTGTATTGGAGAGATCTGAAAATATTATAACAGAAGTTGGAATTCCAGACGCGGAGGGAATCTTGAAACGATATCCTCATGAATTAAGTGGTGGTATGAGACAAAGAGTTATGATTGCGATGGCACTTTCATGTAATCCAGCACTCTTGATTTCTGATGAGCCTACAACTGCTTTAGATGTTACAATTCAAGCTCAAATTCTCGATTTAATGAAAGAATTAATAACCAAGTTTAGAACATCAATTCTTATGATAACTCACGATTTGGGAATTATTGCTGAATTGTGTAACAGAGTTGCCGTAATGTATAGTGGAAATATTGTAGAATATGCAACAGCAGAGCATTTATTTAAAGAGCCACGACACCCATATACTAAAGGTTTAATTGGAGCAATTCCAAGTATAGAAAAAAAGGATCAAAAATTGCAAACTATTCGTGGTATGGTCCCAAATCTGATCTATCCCCCATCAGGTTGTAGATTCCACCCCAGATGTGATTTTAGACTTGAAATTTGTGACAAAGTAAGGCCGCAATTAACTGAAATCGCTGAAAGATATTTTATTGCATGCCATCTTTTTGATCCAAAATATAAAGATTCACCTAAGTATGTGTTGACTGAAAAAGAAGAAAATGGTTCCTCTAAAGAATAGAATTAAATCAAATAATAAAACTTAAAAAAAGAGAATAATAAAATGACAGTTCCAGAATTAAAAACTAAAGATACTGAATGGAAAAAAACAGCAAATTCAACAACGAAAAGAAAAGTAATTATAAGTGTAAAAGATCTTAAAACATATTTTCCTATTTATGGTGGATTATTTAAACGTAAGATTGGTGAAGTTAAAGCTGTTGATGGAGTTACATTTAATCTTTATAAAAGCGAGACTTTAGGGTTAGTAGGAGAAAGTGGTTGTGGTAAAACAACAATAGGAAATACAGTTTTAAATTTGGTACCAAATAATGATGGAGAAATCTATTATGAAGATCGAAGGATTGACTTAAATAAAACGCAAGGATTTCTTGAAAAATTTTTACAAAAATATAGAAGTATTGTGTTCTATGGTATTCCAAGTTTGTATGTAAAAAACGCTAAAAGAATTGAAAAATGGATGTCTAGAACACCTTCACGAATTCAGAAAGGATTCAAAAGAATTAAATCCAAATTAAAAGAGTATCAAAAGGATCTTCTTATCGATAAATTCATGCGGAAAAGAATTCAAATGGTATTTCAAGATCCAGATGCTTCTTTAAACCCAAGATGGAGAGTGGTAAACATTATAGGTGAACCGCTTCGAATCTTAGAGGGTATGACAAAGAGAAGAAGGGTTAGAAAAAAAGTTCTCAAACTTTTAGAGACTGTTTCAATGAAAGCTGAACACTTGGATAGGTACCCTCATGAGTTTTCAGGAGGTCAAAAACAAAGAATCGTGATTGCTAGAGCACTAGCATGTAATCCTGAAATAATAGTTTTAGATGAACCTACTTCTGCGCTTGATGTTTCAGTTCAAGCTCAAATTTTAAATTTATTAAAAGAACTTCAGAAAGAATTCGATTTATCGTTTTTATTCATAACCCATGATCTTAGTGTAGTACAACATATCGCGGACAGAATTGCAGTAATGTACTTAGGTAAATTTGTTGAAACTGGAACAATTGAAGAAGTATTTTACAATCCTACACATCCCTACACCAGAGCTTTATTATCCGCACGACCTACATTTGATCCTAGTTCAAAATCTAATAGAACTATATTAGAAGGGGATGTTCCAAGTCCTATCAATCCACCTAAAGGTTGTGCTTTTCACCCTAGATGCCCTGAAAAAGAGAAACATAAAGGTTGTGGAGTAGAAAAACCAATTAAAATCCATTTAGGTGGGGATCATTATATAATGTGTTTACCATTTAAAGAAAGACAGAAATCCTATGAAGGTATGCCATATATTTCAGATTAAACTCTTTTACTTTCTATTACTTTTTTTAAACTCTTCAGTTATTTAATAATTTTCATTGTTTTTTTAAGAATTTTCTTCAATTTCTTGTTCTAATGAGGGTAATTGAATAAAAATATCATAATATAGTTAAGTTATTAAGATTTTTTTCTTAATAATGATATCAAATAACTCACCAATATTTGTAATCAAAACTTCACCAAAATCAATCCTAGATGATTATAAGAACTTAATGCATTTAGCAAATTATGAGAAATATTTTGAAAAGAATAAAAAGATACTTCTAAAATTAAACCTAAGTTGGTCAAAGTTCTTTCCTGCGTGTTCAAGCCCTCCTTGGCAAGTTGAGGGAGTACTTAAAACTATGATAGATGATGGATATAGACCTGAGAAACTTTTCACTGCCGAAAACCGCACAGTCGTCACGAATTTAAATAAAGGCATTCGGTTAAACCGTTGGGGTCCAATTATTAAAAAATATGGAGTATGGTTTGTTCCATTAACTCGAATTCCCTTTGTTCCTTACGAATCTTTAAGATCACAATTTCTTACATTAAAAAATAAAAAATTACATGTGTTAGATTCTAAAATATTTCCAGAGGGCTTTCTTATTCCAAAGTTTTATGTTGGGAAACCGATAATTCATCTCCCAACTATGAAAACTCATGGTCATACTGGAGCTATTGGAGGGTCTTTAAAACAGACAAGTGGAGAAATGAAGCATGGAGGTATAACTTGTGCTATGAAAAATGCTTTTGGAGGGCTCTTAACTAAAAGAAGACATTTTTCACATCAATATATGTCTGAAGTATTGGTAGATTTATTAATTATCCAAAAACAAATTCATCCAAGTGTATTGGCAATTGTAGATGGGACGGTATGCGGTGATGGTGCTGGACCAAGAACAATGATACCTCGTATTAAAAATTATATTCTTGCAGGGTATGATCAAGTCGCAGTTGATACAGTTGTTGCTAAAATGATGGGATTTGAACCTTTAGAATTACCTGCAATAAGAATGGCTCATGAAGAAGGTTTGGGATGTGGAGATTTCAATCAAGTTGAAATTATTGGAGAAGATATATCTAAAATAAATTGGAATTTTAAGGTTAAACGCAGTGTAGTTATTTGGGGAGACCAAATGGTACGTAAAGGGCCCTTACAATTTCTTTATCCTTTATTCAAAAGTGAACTCTTCTTTTTGGGCCCTATTTACGCTTCTATGATATATCATGATATGTTTTGGTATCCTACTATTGGAAAACGAAGAATTAAAGAATTTTCTCAAACGGAATGGGGTAAAGTTTTCTTAAATTACCCTAAAAAATAAATACACTTCTTTAAACAATTCCAATGCTCATATAACATCAACCCTTTCATTCATTATTTAATGATCTTATTATATTTTTTATGTAATTTTTCTTCAATATTCATTGCAAAACTTAAGTTTAATTGCCCAATCTGTACTTTTATTGATGCTTTCCCTTCCCATGCTTTATAAATAGCCCTTAACAAAATTCCTAAAAAAATAAATGCTCCTACAATGAAAAACCAAATATTAAAAACGTTTAATTGGTGGAAAAACAAGAAAAATAGTAAATTATGAGTTAAATTAATAGTTAGAGAGTAGTATGAGTAATAAAATAGAAATTTGTAACTTCTATGTGGTTTAATTACCTTGAAAACTTCAAAAATTAAAAATATAGACATTAGAATTATATTAATTCCTAAGGAATAAATAATCCATGAAAAACTTCTTCTTCTCAAAAACATAGGAAATTTAAACAATATGCCAAAAGTAATTAAGAAGATTCCAAATATTATCAAAGGAATTAAACATTTATGTTTATAAAAATATACAATAAATAACAGCTTACTACAGTTCCATTAAACAAAAAAACATTTAGATCTTTTTATTCATAATTCTTCTAGTCACTTCTAAAGTTAATCTTCCAATCTGGATCTTTAAAGAAAAATTTGAACCCCATTTATTATAGGATAACCTCAAAAAAAGTCCATATATTACAACTGTTATTAGAATAAAGATCCAAAGATTATACCAATGCAAACTTTGATAAAAAAAGAAGTAATTAATATTTTGTAATAGAAAAACCGTAAGGGAATAGTAAGAATAATAATATATAAACCTATAGCTCTTTTCTGTCTTAAGTAAACCATATACATCAATAGTTATGAATATAGAAATTAAAATTAACTCTATTCCTAAAGAATACATTAACCACCATAAATTCGATTTTATTGATAGAATTTTTTCTGTAAAGAAAAATGGTAATAAAAAATAAAATCCAATCACAATTAGAATAGTTCCTATTAAAAATGAGGGGAATAATAGCTTTTTTTTAAGTATTACCCTCTTTTCTAATTCATTATCAATATGAGATAAGTCATAGATTATATCACCTATAACTGTTCCTATTAGAAAGAACGTGAAAAATGATAATATGATATTTTGGTCTATACTATTATATAAGATATGAAATAAAACACCATATAAATTTAACTCCCCTTCAAATGGTACTAATAGAATTAAGATTATTTGATTGGCTATCCAAATTAACGCACCAATCAATATTCTAAATGTTTTTGATGTTTTTAATAGTGGCCATGACATTAAAAGACATACTCCTATGGTTAACAATATGAACCACGTCCAAATTTGAGAGAGATCCATGAACATTATTGCAACAAATATATTATAAATTAAACCAAGAATTACAATGAAACCTGCTCTAATTAAATATTCACATTTTATCTGGGATAAACTATAATTCTCAACTTTTTCTAGTTTTACAAGTCTATTTCTATAGGATATCATAGTACTTATTCCGGATATAAATGTAAATCCAACAGCTCCTAATGTCGAAAAAAGGGATACATAACCAATTAAAATCCATTTCTCTTCAGGAACAGGCCACCATGTAACCATATGGCCCACCATCATATATAACATCGCTATTCCCCGAAAAATATCGAGGCTTTTCAGTCTCTTCATTAATATTTCAATTGGTTATATTTTTAGATAATTAATATATATAAAAATCAAGTAAAAATAATAAATTAGCATAATATTCTTAAACTCTAATATTTTCATGAAAAATTTCTGAAGATTCACTTAGAGACATATCATTATTTAATATTTTATCTATTAACTCTTGTAAATTAATTATGGGATTCTTGAATTCTCCAAGATTTTTATTGTTATCTCCAATATAATTCGAATCATGTAATTTACTCTGCTTAAAAATACTTAAATAATTTGATTGGTTTACTTCAATACCCTTCCTAAGAGATAATATTAATGCGGAGAGCTCATGTTTTGTCTTTACTCGTTTTTTTTTATCTTTGATTTTTGTCTTTGATGATTTGGATTCGTCGATTAAATAAAATTTCATTTTTTTTTTAGAATTAAATAAAGCAAAAATATTCTTTAAAAGCTCAAATGTTATTGGTAAAACTCCTCTTCCAAATTTAAATTTTAATATCATTAAATTTGGATTTTCATCTTGGAAATAATTTATAATATCTTTAATGAATTCTATGAAATCTTTTTTATCATAGAAAGTATGAGAGATTAAAAAAAAATCATCTAAAAATATAACAACTCCAATTTGTTTTGTTCCTGGATCTATAGAAAATATTAATTCCGAATAATATTCTTTATATCCAACTCTATAAGCAGCCAATACTTTTAAGACGTAATAATGAAAATGATTCTCTTCAGAATAAGGGAGAATCCTTAATTTTTCGGAGGAATTTTTAAATTTAGGAGCTTCTTTAGATGTGGTTAATATTAAAGAGGGAACGATAGGATTTTTAATTCTTAAATTTAAAATTTCAAACTTAATATTTAATCGATTTAGTTCCTTGTTTAATCTATAAAAAAAATTTAAATTCTCAGTACTAATATATAAAATTTTATTTCTCAAA
>JAZGEW010000055.1:0-66759 GCA_036478875.1 Promethearchaeia archaeon
TTATAAAGCCTTATCGTCAAGATTTTATCACGAATCCTAAGGAAAATGAAGATAAAATAATGGAAGATCATTTTCATTATTTAAAATCATTATTAAAACAGAAAAAACTATTTTTAGCTGGTCCAACATTAATATCTGAGGATCCTTTTGGCCTTATAATTCTTGAAGCAAACACAGAGGAAGAAGCTAAAGAATTAATAGAAAATGACCCTTCAATTAAAGCAGAAATACAGAAAGTTGCAGATTTTAGACCTATTCGCTTATCTCTCAAAAGGAAATAGGGAATATCAATTTGCTTTTCAATATAAATTTATAATACCTTTACTTCTATAATTCAATGAGTGCAAAACCACAAACTATTAATTTTTTAATATATTTTATCAATTACTCAACTTAGTTAAATTTCATATATTTTACGGGTACATTCAGATGTTTAAACTTTACACCATTGAAGGAAAGATTGAGATACCTCCCTTTTTATTTGGCCAAGAAAAAAATGTAAGCGCCAGAATAATTCTTTCAGAAGATTATGAAGGTATTATAACTCGTGATTACGGTTTTATAATCGCTGTCGTAGATGTTCTTAATGTAGGAAAGGGAAGAATCATACCTGGAAATGCTAATACCTTTCATGAAGTAGAATTCACAATTCTCACATTCAAACCAACAGTTTCAGAAGTAGTAGAAGGAACAGTCGTTGAGATCGTAGATTTTGGCAGTTTTATACGTTTAGGTCCGTTAGATGGCTTAGTTCACGTATCTCAAATTTGTGACGATTATATTTCATATGAACAAGTAGGAAACCGATTTATCGGAAAAGAAACTGGAAAAATTCTTGAGGTCAATGATCAAGTCAGAGCAAAGATAATTGCTGTTTCTTTAGGTACTGGAAGAAGTGGAAAACTAGGCTTAACAATGAGACAAAAATTCTTAGGAAAAGAAGAATGGATCGAAAATGATATTGAAGACACTTTTGCTGAAAAGGAAGTAATACCAACCGAACCAAGTGAAGTTGAAGATAATTCAAAATAATCAATTTGAATGTAGAGTGAGTAATTATGAAAGAAAAAGCATGTAAAAATTGCCATTTAATTACTAAAAACGAAACTCTTTGTCCAAAGTGCAAAACACATACTTTAAGCGAAGACTATACGGGAGAGGTTATTATAATTAATCCTCAAGAGTCTAAGTTCGCAGAATATCTCAAGATCCATTTCCCTGGGAAGTACGCTTTAAGAGTGCGCTAAAACACGACGTTTAATAACTCGTTATATTTTTACTAATCATAATTCCTTAATAAACATTATATTAAACTCTTTCTTAATATTCTTGATTTAAATGGATTATAATTTACGAATTCCTTATGATAAAAGGCATTTATTTACAGAACCGCTTGATACCTTAATAGCAGGATCTCGAGAGGAAACTATTATTCAAGTAGAAAATATATTTAGGGATTATCTTAACTCTGGTATCAAATTAAATTTATATATTGTAGGGGATATTGTTACGAAAGATTTTCTTTCTAATCAATTTTTGAAGAAATTCGTTAAAGTGTGTATTATTGATGAAAAAACTCAAAGAAATCATATTAAATTAGAATTTGAGGAATATTTTGAACAAACTATTGAATTTCAAAACCCAGAAGGAACGATAAATAAAGATTGCTGGAAACTCTTTAGAGAAGTCATCATATCTGAGAAAAGAACATTAATAAAAATAACCAATGGAGAAGAGGATTTATTAATACTCCCCCTCGTACTTGAAATTCCTATTTTGAAAGGATCAAAAAATTTTGCATTTTATGGTCAACCTCCCATTACGGATTCTAATTTCATTATTCCTGAGGGAATTGTGATTGTTGATGTTGACAAGAACATTAAAGAAAAGGTCAAAAAGGTAATTTCTATAATGGATCAGTTCTAAGTATTTAATCCTATTTTAAAATTTATTATATAAGTCTAAATTACATTAAAAACCAAAATTTTATTTTTTATCTATTCTTTTGAATGTTATAAGTTAGTAAAAATCATTATTTTGTATAAATAATTTGTTTTAAGAAGGCAATGCGTTAAAAATGTCGTTAAATATTGAAATAACGGAAGAGAAGAAGAACCCGTTAATTGAGCGAACAGAATTAACCTTTAGAATTGATCATTTTGGAAAAGGAACTCCAAACAGATTGGATGTGAAGAAAAAGGTTGCTGCATTACAAGGTAGCGATGAAAAATTAACAATAATAAAAAAACTCTATACACGTTTTGGAGCTTCTCATAGTATTGGAAAAGCATATATCTATAATGATGCTAAAGAGCTTCAATATTTTGAACCTTTCCACATCCAAGTGCGGAATCTTGAAAAAGATAAAAGAGCTGAAATTTATCAATTGAAAAAAAGGCGGGAATCTGTTAAACATCTATTTGATTATTAATTATAAAGTATTAAGTGAAAATTAAAATGAATTCCTCAAATTATTATAAAATTGAAGCGGGAAAATTAATTAGAACTCACAGATCATGCCCAAAATGCGGACCAAGCTATTTTCTAGCTAATCATTATGATAGATGGTCATGCGGAAAATGTGGATATGCTGTATTCAAAAGAAAGGGACAAGTAAAGACTAAGGCTACAAAAAGAGCACCTCGAAAACGCTCAAAAGCGTAAAGTTAGATCGGCCTTTGTATAAAATTTGTGATTGAAAATTAAAACCCTCATATTTCTAAATATAAATTCTTTCTTTACCTTACAGTTTTTTTACTATTTATATCATTAAACTTTTTTAAACAAAAAGCCTTGAATGTCTTAAGGGTGAAAAGCAAAAATAATCATATAAGTGATTTTGGATTGTTTAAACACTAATCTTATTTCATTTAATTTTTACTTAAGCTCATAGAAGGGATTATCTATTAGAAAATGTTTATTTAAAGAATAAATAACTTAAATCATTATATTTATTCAATTGGATTATTTTTATCAAAATTGATGTGTAATGAGATATTTAGATAGTAGCTATTATGGAATTGATAATAACTTCTCTAGCAAGACATATAGACACTTCTCTGATTTTGATATTGAAATGATGTTACAACCCACTAATATTAAAAGATACATAGAATTAGTGATAGAGGTCCAAAAATTAGAAGAATGTAAATATTTTCCATTATCCAATGGATTCATGGACTCATTTTTTTCTAAGATATCTCCAAACTTTAAATACAAGAATTTAAAATATACTAGTGAAGATAACTTAGATGTTATAAGTGAAATAATCTCATATATAGGTAAATCAGGGTATAATTATATAAAAAATGTAGGAAACGTAACATATTTAAATCAACCTGTATTGTTATTCTACGGAATCGAACAATTATCAACGTTTTTCTCTTATATACATTTCAATTTTACGGAAGAAAATGTAAATACTGAACCTATCAGAGAAAAATTTAGGAGACATGGCATTGGACGTGGAGATTTTAATATCATTAAAAGTGAGTTATCTATTGATGAGATCTTGAGTTTGAAAATTATTCTTACAACACAAGGGGCTGCTCAACGATTCTTCTTTGTACTTGGATTCCCATTCCAAGAATTCTTTTATGAAAATAAACGATACTCTCTAAAAGACCTGATGCAGATTTTCTTCTTAAATTTAAATATAGGTTTATCAAATGATACTCAACAAAAATTCATAGAAGATTTCGATTTAAATCAAATTGAATTAGCTGATCATCCTGATTTTGACATGCTTATTTTTTACATCTTGAGCTTTCTTTTTAGTCATTTAAGCAGGTATAAAATTTATACTTGGCAAATAATAACTCAAACCGAAGAGAGAAATTTAGGATTATATATCAAATATATAATGGAGAGAATAAAAGATTTGTATCTTAGAAAGATGATTACAATCCTATACTATGAAAAAGAACGGATGGGAATGTTTATAAAACAACCTAAGAGAAGAAAGCTCTTTAAGGAAAGATGGGATAATTTTTTAAAACAAAATAATATACAACGATAGTCATCTTAAATATTTAATTTAATTATTAATTAAGAATTTTAATAGTATAAAGATATGGGGACATGGTCATATACCATTATGGGCAATACGGAAGCGTGGATTTTTTGGTCACATCTTTATGAGTTAGTTTTATCTTCATTATCTTCTATAGAAAAGGATAGACATGTTTCTGATGACAGAATAAAGCAATCAATCGAAGATCTGTATGAAGATTTAGTAAAGACTGTAATTGAAAGTAAATCCCGATTAGCGTATCAAGTTTTTGGAGTTTTTTTGATGGAATTTGGGGCTACGATGACGGCTGCTGTAAGAGAACTTATCTTAATACATTCACGTTGGGAAAATGAAGAAGAACAGTTATTTGATGAGAAGGATAAAGCAGAAAGATTCTATCACTTGTCTAATTTCCGTGAGATAATAAGTAATTATAGAAATAATGTGAAGACCTCTGTTTTTTATGAATCACCAGCTAGTATTGTAGTAGAGTTACGAAAGAGAAATGTTATCACTTCTGATTATCCATTTATCGCACCTCCCCAGAGGACTCCAATTAGTTATAGTTTTAAATCAAATATAATGAGTAATAAAGATCATTTTCTTTTTTTCGAAAAGTAGATAAATCAATAAGTTATAATATTATAATATCTAAATTGAAAACTTGATGTCCTATTAAATTACTTAGTGAATTCATTGAATCTATGTCTTGGGATTGAATCAACAGCTCATACTTTTGGTGTAGGGATTGTTAATTTTAAAGGCAATATTCTTAGTAGTGAGAATGCAATATATGTTCCTGAAGAAGGTGGGTTGCACCCTACTATGGTTAAAGAATTTCACCTAAATAGTTTTTTAGATACAATTAAAAGAGCACTCAATAGAGCTAAAGTTTCAATAAATGAAATCGACTTGATTGCTTTTAGCCAAAGTCCAGGTCTTGGGACTATTTTGATAATAGGAGCACAAGTCGCTCGAATGCTAAGTCAGCTATTAGATATCCCAATTATTGGCGTTAATCATTGTGTTGCTCATATTGAGATAGGAAGATTATTATGCAAAATTGATGATCCGCTCGTCTTGTATATATCAGGCGGAAATACCATAGTTAGTGCATTTGAATCAGAAAGATATCAAATTTTTGGTGAGACTCTAGATTTAGCTATTGGTAATATGATTGACTCCTTCGCACGAGATGCGGGATTACAACATCCTGGTGGACCCAAAATTGAAAATTTAGCTTTAAGTTCAAAAAAATACATCCCTTTACCATACGTTGTAAAAGGAATGGATCTATCATTTTCGGGACTTTATACCGCAGCAAAATATCTACTTCAATCTGAAGATTATGGAAAAAAATATGATTTAAATGACATTGCCTATTCTTTACAGGAAACGGCTTTTGGGATGTTAACAGAAGTTACAGAAAGAGCTTTGGCCCATACAGAGAAGAAGGAAGTTCTTTTAACAGGGGGAGTAGCAGCAAATAAACGATTACAATCGATGATAAAATATATCAGTAAGGAGCATGGTGCAAGATTTGAAGTCGTACCTATAAGATATGCCGGGGATAATGGAGCAATGATAGCTATCGCAGGAATCCTGCGATATAAAGCAGAGGGAGGTCACAGTATAGAAGATACAATTATCAAACCTAAAGAAAGAATGGATCAAATTACAATCCCTTGGAGGTCCTAAAATATATTGAGTTCCGATGTAAAGAAAGAAAAAATTATTAGAAAAGGTGCCGAGGCAAGTCTCTATTATGGGTATTGGTTTGGAAAGGAAGTGATATTTAAACATAGAATTCCAAAGAAGTATCGTATAGGAGAATTGGATGAAAAAATTAGAACGGAAAGAACATTAAACGAAGCAAGAGCATTAATAAAAGTCAAAAAGTATGGAATAAATGTTCCACAAGTATTTGAAATTGACTCAACTAATTCCACAATAGTTATGAAATATATACAAGGTAATAAACTAAAAGATATTTTATCTGATTTAGATGACAATCTGAAGAAAAAATATTTCTATGAAATTGGTAGAATAATAGCAACTTTACATAAAAATGGACATATCCATGGCGATATAACAACGAGTAATATAATTATAACATCAGAGGAAAATATTTTTCTCATTGATTTTGGTTTACATGAATATTCTTATACCATCGAAGACAAAAGTGTTGATCTACATCTCTTAAAAAGAGTTTTAATCTCATCTCACGGGAAATATTATGAAATTTGTTTTAACGCGTTTCTCGAAGGATATAAGTCAGAATATGATAAAGAGAATTTTAATGAATGTTATAAGATAATTAAGAATATTGATGTCATTGAAACACGCGGTAGATATGTAAAATCGGAAGAAAGATTATATTAGGGTAAAACTTATTATTCAAATTTTTCATAACAAACCAATCTATCTAATGGTTTTCTTTTAGCTGGAAGAATATGGGCTCGTTTAGGATCGTCAACTGGATAACCTAATGGTGTAAATGTGAGAATAATCCAATTATCGGGAATATTTAATTATTGCTTTACTTGTTCTACTATTGAAGAAAGCATTGTGGGGTACCATGATGAAAAACATGTACCTAATCCTCGAACCCAAGCTTCTAGCATCAAGTTCTGAACACATATCGCTCCATCTAAAACAACCCATTTCGATCTTTTAGAATTTACTAAAATTGCGATTAGAACTGGTCCATTTCTAAGCATTGCATGAAATCTTTTAAGAGGTGATAATTCAGCGATTTTCATCATATTTTCCTTATTTTTTATCACTATGAATTTCCATGGTTGTTTATTATCACCAGAAGGAGCCCATCTGGCAGCTTCAAGAACCGCATTAAGGTCTTCATCAGATACCATATCAGGTTTAAATCTACGAGTACTCCTTCTCGATTTTATTATATCTAAAATGCTAATTTTTTCCTTCTCCATTGAATATCACAATAAATAAGAAACCTAAATTGTATTAAAATTCTTTGAAATGCCTTAAAGCTTAAAACTTTTTTAGCTAGTTAATAAACAGATTCTTCAACCTTAAATATGGTAAAACTTTTTTAGTTCTAATTATGTCCAAAAGTGATTTTACAGGATTAATAAAATATTTTCATCTAGATTATTAATTTACAATGCAAAATGTTCATCTAAATAAATAAATAAACTAAATAGTTTATATCTGATTTGAAATGCTTTAAATACTCCAACAAATTTATATAGATGCTTAACTTATAATACTATATTGGAAAGAGTGAATAAATTAAGGGCAAAGAATATCTCTACATACTAATTCACTTTTATTATTAGAAATAAGAGAGTTTTAAAAATAGAATTCGTGGCGTTAATTAAATGACAGATGCTGAGAAGAAGAAGAAGAAGAAAAAGATGGTAAACATCACTATTAATTTGCCCGAAATTTATGATGAAAATATTCAGAAATTAATCGGTATGAAGATTTGTGCATCCCGTAGCGAAGCTATAAGAACTGCCGTAAGAGATTTTCTTCATAATGAGTATAATAATCTTAAATTATTAGGATTTTTTGGAGAAGGGTCCTAAACAGTCAGTCCTTCCTTATTTACTCTTAGTTAATATTTATAACACTAGCTTACTTACTATTTTATTATCCTTAAGAACTATTTAGAGAAATATAATGCAATTGTATCTCATAACTGAATCTGGATCTTTAAGAAAAATCAATAAAATAGATTTTAATGAAAATAAAGTATTTCTAATTGACGATATTAAAACATTGTATTTATGGTTCGGATTAAAAGTTTCTAGGAAAAAGAAAGATTTAAGCATAACGAGAGTAGAAAAAGTAAAGAATCTGAGAGAGAAACCAGCTGAGATTAAAATTGTAAATCAAAATCAAGAATATGGCTCATTTTTAGCAATAATAGACATTTTAAAAAAAGGATTGAAAGCTAGCGGTGCTTTTGAAAAAAGACCCGAATTAAAAATTAGATTTAATGATACTCAAGATCTTATCGAAGCGGGAATCGATCCGGATTTTGAAGCTGAAATTACTATTGCAGCACATAATTTTGCTCAAGAAAACCACTCTTATGAAGATTTGTGTAGAAAACTAGCAGAATTACAAATGAATTTTATTAAAGAGAAGGCTTCTGAAAAAGAAATAAAGAAAAAAACAGAGGAAATATATAAATCATCATCGACTTATGAAGAACTATGTTGGTTGATTGCTGAGCTAAGTAAATTACTGGAAAAATAACTCAGAATTTAATCAACTGCTTTACATTTGATTGTTAATGGAATATCTTCTTTATATAAATTTATATGTTTATCAAATAATTCATTAATAGCTTTTATGTAAATTCCATTTCTCCCTACTGCAATATGATATGTATTCAAATCTTTTAAGAAACAAATTGAGATCTCATATTCCCCTTTTTTATTATTTATTTCAATTCTTACATCATGTATACATAAATCAGGAAATAGGTTGAAAAGCAAATTTAATAGAATGTTATCAAACCTAATTATTGAGACTTTTTTTATAATTCGATGTCTTAAGGAGTTCAAATAGGTTCTTGCTTCAAAATATTTATCCTGATTAACAAAAAAAAATATGAATTCATCATCTTCGATCTTAATGATGATAATGTAAGACGGGTCTATTTGTGTCTTATCAAAAAAGTATCTATGAAGTTTAAGCTCATAATTAGAATACTTCGAAGGCTTGATGGTAAAGAGTTGATAAAGAATTAAATCATCGAGAATCGTATAAAACATATAAATGTATTTTAGGATGTATTTTTAAAGTACGAGAAAATCCATAACTATAAGCATTTGAAATAAAAGCTTTAATTCTAGTTTTAATATTATAATAAGTTCGTCTATTTAATCAAATTATTGAACTTAGCAAGGAAAAAAGCATTCATAGTTGAACTATGTAAAATATCACCATTATTGATCATTTTATGCACTTCCTCAATGAAGAATTCATTTACTGAAATTATCTCATTTGAATCAATTGGTTTCGAATTATTTTTTTTCACAATAGCAAAATAAAGGTAATTCCAGACAATATTAAGAAATGAAATTTTCGTTTTTCCTAAAAAAGTAATATTTTCTACCTTATAACCTGTTTCCTCTTCTGTTTCTCTTATTGCAGCTTCCTCAGGTGTCTCACCTTTATCGATTATACCACCAGCCGCGGTTTTTGTTTTTATTTGCCATGGATAGGGGTATGCATCCACAAGTATAATTTTACTCTCAGTTGTCTGGCAAATAACTGTAACAAAATCTCTCCCTTCAATAACAACATATTCTATTTGTTGACCATCTGGTCTTAATACTAAATCATTTCTCAAACCAATAAAACGATTTCGAAATATTACTCTTTCTTCTAATTGTTTCCAAATATAATTTTTTTGGTTCATGTAATATTCAATGATTTAAATCAATTTAATTCTATTTATCATAAAAAACTCAAATCTCTCTATTATATCGATAAAAATTTATATCAATTTTTGTAAATTGTCTTTCCCATAGTTCTCTATAAAATTAAATATTTATTATATTACAGAGCTAACTCCAATTGCATTTGAAATGACAGCAGCAAAGAATATTTGAACTATAGTAAATGATATTAAAATGACAGGATAGAAAGATTTTACATTTTGAAAAATCTTGGTATTTTGAATAATTACCAATAGAAGGACTATATACATAAAAAGAACAGAAGGAAAATAAGAGAGTTGTCGCGTTAATGCCATCAAGGTTATCATAGTTATAATCGCAGTAATTATTAATACACTATTCTTGGAACCTTCCGATTTTAAGAATTTTAATCTAGGATAAATCACTTTTCTTAGAAGTATTTCTATTGAAAAAAATACTGGAAGTGCTAAATAGCTTAACATAAAATCTACAACAAAATTTGATGGCCAGATGAAACCAAAGGGGTAATAGAATGAGAACAGCATATAAATAGCTATGAAATAAGTTGCACATATTAATGTAAAAATTAAATATTTCAATTTAAACTGCTCCTTTATCATTTCTTTTGTATATTTCATCCTTTTGTCTTTAGGTTTCTTAAAATGTATGATTATTCTAATAATAGTGTAAATAAGAATCATATTTATAGAAGCATAAAGAATTCCTGTCATACCAAAAATTCTCTCAAATAATACCCAATTAAGTAAGAAAGAACCAATATAAAGAACTATATTGAAAATTTGTTTTCGCTTTCTTATCTTGCTAATCATTATCTCATATCTAAATGAATCAAACTCTTCATAATTGTTATTATTTCTAAAAAATATTCTACTTGATACGGATATCAGAGATATAACAGTAACAAATATTAAAGTGATGTTTATGAAAATTAATACATAATTTACGTAAAATGTAATTACTATTGGTCCATTTAGAGTGGTAGAGCCGAAAAATTTGTATTCAAACCAATTAATTGATTTTGTAAGAACTTTATCTGAAAATAATTGGTGTCCTCCACCTATTAAAAAGCCTGTTATTGGAATAACTGTACAATTTGTTAATTCTTGTGCTTTAATTGCATTATCCGAAAAATCCAATGCTTCATCCTCAACATGCATTATAACTAATAGATTTTGAGTATTTTCTTCATTCAATAAATTAACTGGGATATAATTGATAAATTCCTCGTTATAAACAAATCCATATCTTGGAGGTGTAAAATTGACAAGTGGTGCTAAAGCAACTATTACCTGAAACCGTGGATCTAAAGCTTGATTCATAAGCACGACCATTCCACCAAGTGAATGACCAATCAATCCAATTTGAGATGTATTTACATCTGTATAAAACTGTAGAGTTTCCAATTCATCTAATAAGTTAGAACAATCCTGAGCTAATGCTGGAATACCTGTAAGGGGGGCTATATTATTAATATTACCACCACTCTCACCATGTCCTTGATAATCAAGAGCAACAACATAAAAACCTCTCTTCGTAAACTCAATAGGTATCCTAAGATCAAAATCTCTTTTCGATCCGATACCATGACAATAAATAACTAAAGGTTGTTGTTCCTGAAATTCTAAAGTTTTAGTTGGATAATAAAGATTTGCATAGAGAGTCGCCCCAGACGATTCAAATTGAACACGTTCGTATCTATTATAACTCTGGGCTTTATTTAATTGTAGAGTGGTTAAGGTTATAATTAGAATTATGATAAAAATTAATAGTTTCTTAAGTTGACGATGATCTTTATGGGTCATCTCACCAACAATAATAAATTCAGACTCTTCCAAAACAGTTGTTTGTTTTTTTGAGATAATTTTTCATCACCAAATTTATTTTTCTTATTTTTCAAACTTTATGAAACCACAATAATAAAATAAAAAACAAAATATTTAAATGTTTTCATACTTTTTGAAACTTAAAAAGCATCGTTTTTGCTCTTACTTTTTATGGGTAAAATTTGAGTTAAACCACTGTTCAAAATCAAGAAAATTTATAAATAAATTGAGATAAATCTCTAATATGGAAGAAATCCATCATGAAATAACAAATAAAAAGTTCTCCCTTCTACTTTCTGATGGTTTTAAGTTATTTCGTAAGAATTATAAAAAACTATTATTAACTTGGTTTATTTTCACATTACTCTATAATTTATTAAATGTCTTTTTATTAACTGATATCACATATCTATACTCTAACAATGCAATTAATAAAATAGTCTATTTAATTATTTATTATATAATTACTGGATTATTAGGCCTAATAGGTGTTATACGGGTATGTTCAATAAGCACTTATTTATTTAAAGATTATTCTATTATCAATGTTAATTTTAAAGAGGAATTTAAAAAAGCTATAAATTATAGGCTAAAATACCCCATTTTCATTGATATCATCTTTTTCATTTTATTTGGTGTTATTTTTGATTTAATTCAAGATTTTATCTATGAAACTTTATTTCTATCAGGGATCTCGGTGTTTTCTTTAGTATTTTTATCTTATTTTATTTTCATACCATTAACTTTTATTTCTTTGATTTTAAGTACTATTTATATATTTGTTAGGTATACTTACAATATCAAAGATATTGAAAGACCAATTTATGAAGCAAGATCATTTACTAAAGGTTTTTTTTGGAAAATAGTTGGTGCCTTAGTTATAAATTTCCTTATACTAATGATTGCTTTTTATCTCTTTATGCTTATTTCTCAATTTATAATGATAATATTTTTTCCAGATATATTTTGGTCAATATCAGGAAATTATGTACAACCACGTAATTATGGTTTAATTTTACTAAATAATTTAATTTTTGACATACCTACAATATTATTAGGACCCTTAGGAGCATGTCTAATAACCCCACTTTTTGCACATCAATATTTAAAAAGAGAAAACAAAAATCTCAAAGAAATAATATAATTAATTGAACATCAAAAGTCAGATTTTAAATTTAACGACGTCCCCTAATTTTACGAGTTTCCCTTTCAACTTCTTTTAGTAACTTTTTGAAACTTGAAAAAATATTTATAAAAATGAGCAAAAAAAGTTGAATAAGAATTAGCGGCGTCTTCGTATCTTACGTGCTTCTCTTTCAACTTCACGTAAAATGACAACGTCGTTCAGTTGAATAGGTCCTTTTACATTTCGGGTTAATATTCGATTTCTATCAGGTCCATCAAGAATGCGAACTTTGATCTGTGTAATTTCTCCAGTGAGCCCCGTTCGACCAATAATTTGAATTACTTGTGCGGGAATCGATTGATCTCTAACAGAAGTTTTAGATTTGTCTAATTTAACCAAATATAATCACCAAAATAATTACTTTTTAATTTCTTCTATTTTCTTTATTACATCATCCAATACGCTTTCGTTCCCGGTACCAACTTTTTCAATAGCAATTGCGCTTGAAGATACGTTAATTCTTACAACATTACCAAGCTCTTTTTTAGTGGGAAGATACCCATACGCAATGCCCTTTTCTTCGCATAAGAGCGGGATGTGGAACAAAATCTCTGGTGGACTGACATCTTCAGCCATAACTACAAATTTTGCTTGGACTCTTTCGATAGATTTAGTTACTTCATTCATACCTTTTCTAAGCTTGGAATCCCTAGTTTCAGCAATAGTAGTTAAAGCATTCTTTAGCTGATTTTTTAATTTTTCTGGAATTTTAAATTTAACATAAGAAATGTTTAATCATCTCCTTCAAATATATTTTATTTAAGATATATTTTCATAAATCATCGATTTATTATAAGAAAAGTAATTACAGAAATTAAATAAAATTTTTCATTTAGGTAAAAAGCCGATAAATTTTGTTAAAATGCTTCTTTTAATAGAGTATGATAAACAGAGTTTTATCTTCATTGGGCAATTTTCTGATTTTCATAGCTTTTTCTGGCCATAGATTTCTCTCATCTATGGGAAAGGATTCTTTAAACCCTTTCAATTGTTTTTTCAAATTCTCTTCATTCCAATAGATTTTACCATATGATTTTTTTTAACCTTAAAAAAAAATCTTATTTTTTATAGATTGGTGAAAAATTAAATTTATGTCGCTTCAAAAAAATAAGGTAATCTATTTGTTTTTATTATTATTTGGAGTAATAATAGGAGTAATTATAGTTGTTTTATTATATGTTTTTAATTGGTCTACTATAATTGAACCCTACCAAACACATGAAGGGACTTTAGAAGTTGTCCTAACTATAGGCATTCGAATATCTATTGTTTTTTTAATGTCTGTATATACTTTTTATAGTTGGTTTAAGCAGGAAAAACAGTATTTCTCAGATATACCTTTCCTTTTTGGTATCTTTTTCTTACTGCTCATTTTTGGGAAGTTATTAGATTTATTCATCAATTTTAGTTATTTCCAATTAGATAGCAGATTACTACTCCTTATAATGAAAGCTCGATATTTTATAGCGATTTTTGATCTCCTTCCAATGATTTTTCTTAGTATTTATATGATATTAATTTCACTTTCAGTAAAAGAACGATTCAATAAATTAACCAATGAGAAATATCTAAATAAAATTAGACTACGAATTTTGGTAATAGTCATCGCTATTGAAATTGTTGTTGATATTTTTATCCTAAGCGTAGAAAATGCCCCTATCATATACCCAATAACGATTCTTCCATCCTTGATTACTATTGTGTGGTTATTTAATTTTGCATGGAGAAATCAACGTCTTTCACAAGTTAATACCTTTATCCTTATGATCGGATTTGGATTATATTTAATTACATCAATTTTAAGACCATTAATACAATTTATTCTTGGTGAATCACCTTTATTCGTTATTATGGCAGAGACAATAGACATAATCATTTTCTTAATAATCTTTATTGGCCTTTATAAAAAATCAAATTATTCTGCAAGGAAATAAATTGAATATTGAGTGTATCTAAAATTTTTCATTTAGTTAAAAAACCTAAAAATTTTTTTAAAATGCTTCTTTTAATAAAGTATGATTATACCTATTCGATGTTTTTCGTGTGGTCGCCTCATAGCCCATGTATACAAACCTTATCTTGAAATGCTGGAAAAAGGAGAACCAGCAGAAAAAGCTTTTAAGGATCTAGGAATTGAACGCTTCTGTTGCAAAAGAATGATAGTTTCGCACGTTGACCTGATAGATGAGCTACTTAAATTTCCACGATTACAATAATTGTATTTTTTTTTAAATATTAGAAAGAGTAAGTAAGAATAAATTTGATCATTGTTTCCCGTAATGGGCAGTCCATCTTGTTTTTCTTGCTTTTCTTTTAAAATCAAGCATTGATCTTCGGCATTTATTACTACAGAAGTTCAGGACAGTACCATCTCTCTTCACAAACATGAGACCTCGACCGATAGGAATGTCGTAACCGCAAAAGCTACACTTTTTTACCTTTACCATTATTTCCACTTTTAAGAATTGTTTAAATTTTATTCCTTCTTAAATATTTCAGCTTCTCCGTATTTTACAATCTTTAAGTTAATTAATGTCATATCATACGTTATTTCGTCTCCTCGAACCGTTTTTCTCCTTTTATCTCCTTTTCTTTGAGGTTTATACCCAATACCTTTTTTTGAAACCAATATTTTCTTTTTAACTGGTCCATGAACGCCTTTTCTCATCGGAAATCCACTGAAATCACTTCCACCCGTAATTATAAATTCATAATTTGCAAATCCTATTAGTCCACCCTTTATGATTTCTCCGATTTTCATCCCTTCAAATCGAAATTTCTTCTCATCAATCTCAATTAGTTTAGACAATCCTTTTCCAGGACCCTCGTTCCCACCACTAATATTTAGTTTGTATACAATTTTTTCAGAGGACACGATACATCAATATCGAACTTAAAAAGCAAGATTAACTTCTAAAATGTATATTTTCATAAAAATTTTATGGAAAAGTAATACTTTGAATAAGTTTCTAAATAAATCAAGATAATGAAATTTATTTTCATGAATTACCTATTACAATTATATAAGAAATTTATTGATTTTCCTATATGCAAATATTTGAAGTTGTGGAATTATCAGAATTCCCTTACATGGAAACACGAGAAGTAACTCAAGGGCAGACAGTTAGTGATATCTTGAATGAAACTAGCATTGAAAGAGTGTATTTACTCGTAGATCATGATACTAAAAGAATTTGGACATACAATGGTCCAAAGAGTTATTTTAAAGTACAAATTTATGGAGGAATTTTAGCTAATAAGCTACGGCAACAATTAAAATTGTTTTATAGAGTTTACACATTGAATATATATACAAAAGAAGATAAACAATTTCAGGAAATATTAGAAAAACCGATTAGTGGAGGTAGAGCTAAGCCAATCGAAAAAAAAGATTTTCCAGAACCAACTCCAGATAAATTTGTTGCCGATATTTCAGTCTCAAATCCAAAAATAAATAAAGCTATAGAATATATAAACCAGTTTCCTCAACCCGATAGCCTTATCCGAAGATTTATGATAATCGGTGGAGCTATTTTTACAGATGAAGAAATTACAGAATCATTTGTTAAAGAAGAAAAAATCACTATTAAACCTGTAAAATTAGGACGTTTGAATACTGGTTTTACATTCTTTCAAGATCATAATTATTCAACCCGAATAATCATAAAAGAACGAAATATTCAAGGAATTGAATTATTTGTAGACGAAAACGATAAATCTCCTTCTTTAAAAATTGAAATACCTCTAATTTATGAGGAAAAATTCAATAAACCGGGTTCAATTAACTCCTTAGTTAAAGCATTTCAGATCCCTAAGAAATTACCGGGAGATATCGATAATCACGATGATTCTGCTAATTAACCCTAGGACTTCAAAGCCTTCAGAAGTTCGATCACAGTTTTTCAGAGAACCAAACTTAGGATTGTTATATTTAGCAGCAATTTTAGATTTAAATGATATTCCTGTTGAAATTTTAGATCTTGAGCAATTTATAGATTTAAATGAAGATGAGTTAGAAAACGTAATTCATGAAAGAATAATCGATTATAAGATTTTTGGCATAACTTCTCTTACTAACACTTTGTATCTTGCGTTAAATATTGCGAAAATAATTAAAAATTACGATAGAAATAACTATGTCATTTTAGGTGGGCCTCACGTTTCTTTTATGTATGAAGATATCTTACAAAATGATAAAAGAACGGAAGATCTAATCGATTATATTTGTATTGGAGAAGCAGAGAATACTTTTTTACACTTAGTTAAGATTCTCATTCATAAAATATTAAACAAGGAAAATGAAAGTATCTATGAAACACAATTAGAAAATCTTAAAGGGCTTGCTTATCTTAATGCAAAAGGAAGACTTTATGTTAATCACTCTAAAGAAGTTATAGATATTGAAAATTTACCCTTGCCCGCACGCTATAAATTATCTCAAGAAAATTATTATTACACTGTAGCTAATGTTATTATCAATAGGGGCTGCCCTAATCAGTGTTCATTTTGCTCAAGACAGAATTTGTTTAAAAATACTAGAATTAGAACTATAAAATCAATTTTGGAGGAAATTGTAGATATTAAATCTTTACGGACTTATAATCACATCAATTTCTACGATAATATTAATATCAATAGAAAATTCTTCAGAAGTTTTTGTAAAATGTTTGTTGAAAATGAATTAGATATACCATGGGGCTGTGAACTACGTGTAGATACTATAAATTCTGACGACGCACGCTTATTGAAAGAAGCAGGATGTCAATTAGTAGCAACTGGTATCGAATCTGCGAATGAAATGGTTCTTAAAACTAATTTTAAATATCAAGATCCGGAACGAGTTAGAGCTGGAATTGTAAACCTAAAAAAATTTAATATAGCTATTCAGGCATACTTTGTATTAGGCTTACCAGGTGAGACTGATCATAGTTTTTCTGAAACTCGAGAATATATAAAATCTTTACCATTCGACGATAGTGATGAATTGAATTACTTTGTAGCAACACCGTACCCAGGCTCTCGTTTATGGGATGAAAAAGAATACTTCGGTATTAATATACTCGAAAATGACTTTACTAAATACGATTGTAATCATATTATATTCGAGACAAAGGAATTAAGTAAAGAAAATTTAGAAGGATTATATGTGGATGCAAAAAAGATTGAAAAAGCCTACCAACGAAAATTATAATTCAAAACAAATTATCTAAAAGGTGTATATCAATGCCTAGCGATTTTACTGAAAAAATTATTCAAATAATTAAAAATATTCCAAAAGGTAAAGTTCTTACCTATGGATTTATTGCTAAACTAGCAGGGAATCCAAGAGCAGCTAGACAAGTTTCATGGACTTTACACTCATCAAGTAAAAAATATAATCTTCCGTGGCATCGCGTAATCAATTCAAAAGGAATAATAGCTTTAAAATCAATTGAAGATCGAAAATATCAAAGGAACCTATTAGAACAAGAAGGAATTATGTTTTCAGATGACTTTAGAGTCGATCTTAAAAAATGCCTTTGGAAAATCGATTCTATTGAAAAAGTGGGAAAATAGGGTTTTTAAGCTAAATATTCCTTGCTCTATGTGGTAAGCAACTCGGAAATGTTCGAAAAAATACTGAAAATGCAATATCTTCCTTACCCTCATGAAGCAATTTTCTAACACTTTCTAAATTCTCTTTCTGATTAAGTAATATATTATTAGGAGTACTAAGTTGAGCAGTGTTTTTAATTTGGAAGTTAAAATTTTCGATTACTCTGTTTCCATTATCGTTTTTGAAATTTCTAAAATCTTTTCGACATACTTTTAAAACATTACCATATTCCGGTTTCTTAGGAAATTTTCCTTTTGCAATCGTATATACCATTTATTTTTCACACTTCAATGCTTAAGATGTAATTTTTATTATTTTGATATAAATGTCAAGTTTGATATAAATAGTTTGCTAGGTATCAATGATTTGTATATATTCTTAAAATCTTATTTTTATCTCTTATATTATCATTGGAGACCAAATCGAGCAGAAGTTGCTTTTATAATTTCAGAAATAATTTCAATATCTTTCTGGGTAAAATTTGGAGTATAATAAGTAGGTTTATGTAAATGTTTGGTATAATACTTTTTATAAATTTTTTTTTGTAATATTTATTTAAATTGGCAAATAATATTTAAACATCACAAGATTTGGTTTAATAATCCAGTGATAAACATAATTTTAAATACAGAAATAAATACATGAAATAAAATGTCTGAAAATAATTATAATTCTTGGATAAAAAAATTAGTTCCTCTAGGAATATTTATTGGTGTTATTTTATTAACAGCAGAAGTAGATTGGGCTGCAGAACATTCAGAAGTAGGATTAGCTATACGACTTGTATGGCTAATTAGCTTATTAAGTTTAGGACTAATATTACCTATCGGATTTATGTATCTTGCAGGTAATATGAAAAGTGAAAGAGGAGAATCTGATAAAAAATGGTTCATAGTCGCAATAATTCTATTCTTGTTCGCCAATGGGATACCAATTGTCTTTTACGTCATTCTTGGAATTTCGCAAGGATTTTTCTTATATCTTCAATTAGTATTATTTGGATTAATTCCAGCCTTTTTTCTTCAACCAAAAAAATTTAATTATCGAATTCTGATATTACTTATTCTTTTTGCTGCAATCATAGCCCCTATAGGGTTTCTTGTTAATTCCACTATTGATGATCTGTGGTATGCGGGTGTGACTGATAAAACAATGTATTATTTATCCTTCTGGGGTCTTTTAATGACATTTTTTTATCTCATTATTGCTATTGGTTGGAAATTAGGTGGTGGCTCTAAAAGACAAAGTTGGAATATCTTTGTTGCTGGAACGCTTTTACAATATAGCACTCTTGAAGATTTCTTTTACTTCTTCTTAAATGGACAACCTCTACCCGGGACTTGGCCTTGGATGAGCAACTTTGTAATTAATCTAGAAGTTTTATTTGGTCATATTCCTACAGATTTAGATCTATTAATTTTCTGCTTAATAATATCATCTATAGCCATCTTTATTTTATTCGATGGACATGGTTATATCTGGAATAAACTTAAGCATAAATCCCTATAAATTCCCCTATTTTTATTTTCTATTAATATCTTTAAGTAAAAATTTTCAATTTCTATAAAAAAATTCCGATCAATAATTTTATTAATAGAAGATTAACTCTAGAATATTGTAGATAAACCGTATTTGAATACCATTTTAAGCGGTTTTCGCATATTTATTTTTATCTGATGACTAGAAAATAAATCAATAATAAAAACAGACAATATAACAACTGACAGAATTAAGATTGGAATTATAACTTCAAGTACAAATATCATCTTAAATATGGTCTGAGAAACGTTTGTAAATGTCTGAAAGAATTGAACAAACCCACTCCAATCAAAAATATTCTTTTGTGTCTCTGGACCTTTCTGAACATCTAATATCTTAAATTTGATCATTAAACAAGTATTATAATACTGATCTGTACCATTTCCATAAGTTAATGCTGTAGTGTTTGTGATATCGTCTATTCCATCGCGGTTCTCATCTATACACTTATCCAACCAGATCAGGTCGCTTTCATAATATACCTTTCTCCCTAACAGATTTTTATAAAGGCCTAAAATAAGACCTGTGGTATCATTTTCTGTTATAGGTACCATGGTAACCCATATGATAGTATCAAGGAGGGGATTTAATGTATCGTAATTTCTGGAGCGATCTGATTCCCATACTGTATAATCAATCTTAACTGTGTCATACTTCTCTACAGTTTTCGGTTTACTATAAGTAAAAATTGTAGCACCAACAATAAATAAAATTAGAACAACACATATCAAAACAATGATTTTTGTACGAGATCGATATTTTTTCATTTACCTTTTTTCAATCCTTAAGCATAAAATAAAATAAAATAAAATTAAAATAAAAAAATTGTTGATTATTTTTTCATTATTTTTTTGAGTATAACAACCGATATTATGCTAATGAGTCCGAGTATGAGAAAAGTTTCATATCCTGGAATGGCTTGATCTCCATCTGGTGGTATAAGCATAATATTATGGGCAATATAATTATAGCGACAGGTCTCCAATGAGATCGGACTATTTAGGCTAGTCTGGGCAGTCCGAAGTTTAAAGGTATTAACGGAAAGTGCTCCAGACGTTTTAGGTCCAAATTCTAGGGTTTCATTCACAACAACCGTATTATTTAAAATGATGTTTCCTATGCAGTCTTCTTCTTTAATCCCAAAAACCTCAAACGAGCCGTAAGCGAGATCTCCCGCAAAAATGTTTCCCACAATCTGACAATAAGATATTTTGATACAATGCATTGGAGTCCCCCTATAATCTTTCCCCTTAAGTGTATTTTCCAAATAATTCCCTTTTATAATACTGTTCGTTACTGTAAATTGATATCCCCCGCCTACATATATTGCACTATAATGATTACGGATTTTATTGTTAATAATCGTTACATTCGACGCTTCACCTCCTACATGAATAGCTCGACTGAGTCCCGCTGTAGTATGGTCGCTTATCATAATATTATTCGATACTGTGTTGTTATATGATTGCGTTTCGATATTAACTCCCTTACGTGTATAGGTGAAAATATTATTATCTATAGTTCCATTACCAGTCCAATGCAAGCACACCCCATTGTCATACCCATCCGCCCCAGAATAATTAAACCAGCAATTTCTTATGATGAAATACTTTTTCGAATGTCTGATGTAAATCATTCCACCTGAGCCCTGTCCGTTAATGTAGAGATTTTCAATGACATACGGATCAGAATATGTACCACTCCCGGTACACCACTCATTTTCTGCTGCTGTTTTATCCCACGTATAGCTAGAGTTAGTCTCATCTATAAATATTCGAAATTCATAAATACCCCGCCCTTCGGATTGGTCAAATGCAGGTTTTGTAAAATTAATATAATCGGATGTATTCCATGAGACAGCGCTACTTTCCAGATCGTATCCAAAATCCGAGTTTTTCTGTTCTTTATCAGGTGGAATCGGCGACCTCAAAATTGATGGTACTGAAAATATTGCTAATACCATTAAAACCACTAAAAAAAAGATAGTACCTTTATGCTTCACTTTCACCTTCCAAACCCCTTCTTTTTGTTTTATGTTTATTGTTTATATTAATAATTTATTATGAGTGTTAAATATTTAAACATTGGTATGAATCGATATATTTTCATTAGTTTTCCCCCTCCTAAAATTTGATAGAGACCCAAAGTTTTATAGATTTTTTGTACATGAAAAAATCACATCCTGTGTTTTTTGGTCAAAATTGTAGAAATTTTTTTATCACAAATTGACTTAAAGTTCAGATAAAAATTGTGAAAATTCTAAAATCGTCCTCTTGAATTTTTTTAAAAATGTCTCGAGAGCAGGTAGAGCAACTACAGTGAATTGTGCCCCATTTTTATGTATTTCACTGTCAAAGTTTTTTATTACCAATCCCGCATCAACTGCTTTATCAATATAATTATATAATGTCGATTTACAAATACCTGTCTCTTTTATGATTTCACTTACGATACACTCCCGATATTCATAAATTAATTTACATACATAACATATATTTCGATATCTTTTTAATTCCTCAACTAAATTCCATTTATTTCCTTCTTTCTTATAATTTTCATTTTTCATATCATCACTTCTCGAGATCTGTTAAAAAATATATTTTATATGCAATTCATGCAAGTATATTTAAAGAAAAAAAATCTGGACTATATTTAAAGGAAAAATTTTGCCTTAATACTCAAACCAACCTTTTTTGTACAAAAAACTTGTCCATACCTTTGGACAAGTCTGAGAATCTATCAAAATTTTGAACACATAAAGTTTCTCTATTTTCTGCAATAGTGAAAAAATAAACATTTATAAATCCAATAATAATATATATAACCAATCAAGAAAGATAACGTACCAGCGGTGTTTTTTATCAAATATCATCAGATGGTAGGAGTTGGTTTGTATTCCTTAAATTCAAGTTTTTTACTTTCATATCAGTGTTCTGGTATTTTTCTTTATAAGTATTGATCTAATATTAAAATAAAAATTAGGAATGAGTTATAAAATGGCAATTGAAAATAAGTTTCCAAGTCATAACATCCCTCTCGTTTCAAATGATTTTAAGAATACCTATTTAGGAGCTATTCCTACAGATAGGATAATCGAATATAGCCTAGAGGAGTTTAAATCTGAAACGAAAGTATTCGCCGAAAGGCAAATCGCTTCTTATCAAAAGAAGATCGATAATTTACGTGCCCTTAATCATCCTGAAATGAAATCAGAGTATATTAAGCGAATCAATAGACTTATTTTAATAGAAAGAGGTGAGATTACCGAATGAAGCGGTCATTAAAGTTGGGGCTTAGATTGGGTTTGTTTATCGTGCTTGTTTTGCTAGTGAATTTAAGTACATTTACTACAGGGGGATCTGTTTCAATATCGGATTTTGTAATATATAATCTATTTGCCATTTCTATATTTTGTTATATTTATATTATTGCGGTAATAGGCATCTTCTTAGTGTCTTCATTCAGATCATTATGGTTTCACTATAAGTTTAAAGGATCATCTAAATATCAGAGAGTACAAATTACAGCCACCCTTTCCGCTTCACTTGCAATATTTATAACTATTTTTATAGGTATTTTGATCTTTGTATATAATCTTTTACTCTTAGCTGTTAATGAATATGAACAATTTCTTGGTCTCACTCAAGACCAAGGTCTGTTGAGTGAATATAAGGAATTACATCAAGCTACTATTGATGCTTTTAATAGGGATAAGATCACATCTGACCTAGCTTTACAGGCTTTACGTAGTATAAGACGACAAGCTCTTCTCAATTTACAAGCTCATAAAGAGAGATATAGAATGTATTTTCTAGGAAATTATCCATAAATTTAAATATATATATATTCTTTTTTTTTAATAGATATGAAAGTCCTGCAGATTCTTAATCTTGTAACAGAAGCAGCAGAAGGAAAAGATAACATCAGAGAAGGTATTGTAGGTTCTAATTGTTACGGTTTTATTTTTAAGGATCTTGATACTAACTCTAAAGCACATTATATTATTTCTTTTTCTAGTCATAAATTTTGTGGTGCGGGGTCATGCCGTGAGACATTAAAGAATTTAAAGAGAGTTAGTAGTTTTGAGGAACTAAGAAGTCTAACTCGAGGTGATGAATATGATGATTTGTTACTTGCTGGTTCTTTAAAAACTTTGGTCCCAACACTTCAATTTGGGGGTTATGAGCTTCTTTTTAAAACTTGGGTGTTTGTAAAGACTCCGAGAGGTCGAGTATTTCCTGCTACAATTTACTGGGGACAATCAGGGCTTTCTATAGGAGGATGGACCTCATATGATATAACTCCTCTTACAAAAGAAAGAGTTTTTCCAGAAGATCTTTTAGAAGTTATAAATTTTAGTCTTTTTGAGTTTAATGAAGACGAAAAAGGTTGTTTTCTCGATGCTCTTGAGTTTGCTCTTAAGAAAGTTCCCCCTTCAGATTTTTGGGGTGTATTGAATCACGATATAGGCAATTCTTATATGGGAATAAAGAAAGGAAAACCTTTTATTAAAGAGATAGGATATTGTGAAAGAGATTTGGAGACCGAGAAAGAAATTGAATCTTTATTAGGAAGAAAATTAAGAGATGCAGATGGAGAATTGTTTACCATTAGATTTCTGCCCGGTAGGAAAATCTACGTTATGGAATTTGAATATGATTATGAGACAGAAGATAAATTCTTCGGAAATGCTAAAGAAATATTAAGTTTATACAAAGATTTAATAAAGTTACCATAAGACTCCTAACTGGAATTGAAAAGATTTCCGCAATAGATTATTGGTTATCATTTGAAATTTTTCTTATATATTTTTTTCTCGTTCTGCTATTTTTTTCAATTAAGGACTCCGATCAATAATTTTATTAATAGAAGATTAACTCTAGAATATTGTAGATGTTATCTCAAAAATACATTATTATAAATAAAAAATATCTACAAATTAATCAATTAATCAAAAATTAGAATATTGTAATTATGGCAAAAGCTGAATATTACATCGGAGAAGCCTTAATGGGAGAGTCTCCTAACCTAGCTCATATAGATTTAATAGTTGGTTCAAAAGATGGACCTGTAGGAATCTCTTTCGCAAATGCACTAAGCACGCCCTCAAAAGGCCACGGTGGATTGCTTGCGACTATTAGACCTAATCTTTTATCTAAACCCGTCTCTTTGATCGTTCCTAAAGTCACGATATCGGATATGGAAGATGCTAACAAAATTTTTGGCCCTGCTCAGGCAGCAGTAGCAAAAGGTATTGCTGATGCCGTAGAAGAAGGTTTAATCCCTATGAATAAATTGGATGAATGGGTAATAATTGCGAGTGTATTTATACATCCTGAAGCTACCGATTACCGAAAAATCTATCAATATAATTATGGTGCTACAAAATTAGCAATTCAGAGAGCTCTTAAGAGTTATCCTCCAATTGAAAAGATATTTTATGATAAAGACCGTGCTAAACACCCAGTTGCGGGTATACGAGTCCCCAGACTTTGGCGTCCCCCATATATACAAGTAGCATTAGATCACCCTGCCTTGGAAAAGCAAATTAAAGTAGTTAAGGAATTACCAAAGAGTGATCGTATCATACTAGAAGTTGGAACACCATTTCTCAAGAAATATGGTGTTGAATCAATTAAACAAATTCGCGAAGTTGCGAAAGAAAAATTTATTGTTGCTGATCTGAAGACTTTAGATGTTGGAAAATTAGAGGTTGATTTTGCTTTTGATGCAACTGCAGATGGAGTTGTAGCAAGTGGTTTAGCTGCTACTGCCTCACTCGATAAGTTTATTTTAGAAGCTCAACGACTCGGAATTCATGCATTTGTTGATACAATGGAAGTTCAAGATCCTATTGAGAAGCTAAGTTCCTTAAAACAAATACCAGATGTCGTGATAATTCATAGAGGAATTGATGTCGAACAATCTGCTGCAGGAGATAAATCCCCTGACGCTCAACAACGGCAGAGATGGGCATTAGCTCCAAAAATTAAAGAATTGTACGCAAGTAAAAAGAAAGCTTCAGGTAAGGATAGAGTACTGGTTGCTGTTGCTGGAGGTATTGAACCAAGTTCTGCAGCATATGCATTGGAGGCTGGAGCTGATATTTTAATAGTAGGACGCTTTATCGCATCAGCTAAAGACGTTAGATTTGCTATGAGAAGAATACTAAGTGTTCTCCCAGGTTATCAAGACATCGATCTAAAGCGAATTCATACGGAAGACGATGATAACGAAGTAAAGAACGCTACATGGGATTGAGACATCCTAATTTACAAAAATATACTTAATTTTTTTTAGATCTCCATTTTATCAAAAATAATCAATAAAATATTTTAAGAAAAAAAATAGGAAAAAAAAGGTAATTATTTAATTTTTTTTGCTTCTTCAACCCAATCTTCAATTTCTTCTAATCTAGGAGGTTTTCTAAATACATCAGGTTTCTTTTTATCTAATTCCATAATTCGATCTAACGTATTCTTAGGGTTTCGCTGGGCTAGCTCTTTAATACTATCGACTCCGATTTGATTAAGAACATCTGCATATTCTGGTCCTACCCCCCCTATTCTCATCAAATCAGCATGTTCCGCCCATTTATCTATCAATTTCTCTGAAATCTTAGTAGTTGTTGATAAATTTTTAATCTTAACGGAATCAAATGATATGAAATCCTCAATGTTAGATAATCCTGCTTTTTCTAATGTTTTGGAGTACTTGGGACCAATTCCCTCAATTTCTATAATAGGAGTTATTTTTGGACTTGTTTTAGCTTTCTTATCTTCGTATATTTCTTTTGCTTGCCCGATCCAACCATCGATATCTTCTGCCTTAGGAATTTTACGAATTACATCGGGTTGCTTTTTGTCAAACTCAACTATTTTATCTAATGTCTTTTGCGGATTTCTGAAGGAGAGCTCTTTAATGGAATCAATTCCTACCTTATTTAAAACTTCAGAATATTCAGGACCAACACCCTTGAGTTCCATTATTTCTGCTTGATCTTGCCATTTTTCAAGTAATTTTACTGAAATCTTTGTTTTTCCTGCTAATTCTTTTATTTCTCGCCATGTAAGGGGTATTAAATTTTCTACTTCTGCAATCCCCTCTTTCTCTAAAATTTTGGCATATTTTTCGCCAATACCTTCAATTTCAATAATTTTCATTTTATACGCCTTTTATTGTTTTAAATTTCGAATTTTAATGAGTATGTAAAAATATTATATGTTCTTTTTTAATATTTTAGTCAATGAAAAATAAATTTACACTTTGTATCTTTATTAACAAATGAATGATTTAGATAGACTGAGAAATGATTGTTTCATTATTTTCAATTTCTATTGCCGTTGCAATTTGAATATTTTATCATTTTTTTTAACAGGGTTATCGACAATGATTCCAACCGCTATACGATTTTTTTTAGATGTAACTATTGGCGTTTCGGTTAAATTTTTCTTTTGCTTTATCTGAATAGAGCTAATTTCTTGTCTTAAATATGTATCTGTATGTGTACCAATAATAAAAATCTCATCATTTAACTTTAGTTTCCCTGATGTTAAAAGAATTTTTGCTGCTTTTTTTTCAGGGAAGTAATTTAATACCTTTCCAATCTCAATTTTTTTATGGTCTGAAATATTTCCATCAAATTCTCCTTGTATTTCACTGCCTTTTGGCAATCCAAAATAAAATCCCGTTGAGAACCCTCGATTGTATACTTTATTTAAACGATTTAACCAATTTTTAACCTTTTCTTGTGTGAAATTATTTTCATAATAAGCATCAATAGCTTCTTTGTAACATGAGGTTGTCTCCTCAATATAGATTGGATCCCTCATTCGACCTTCAATTTTAAAAGCGTCTATATTTCCTTCAATTAATTTTGGGATATATTCAATCATACAGAGATCTTTTGCGTTTATAAAGAACACACCGTCGTATAGCAGCTCATTATTTTGGTCATCATAAACTCGCCATTTTCTTCTACATGGTTGAATACATTTCCCCCTATTTGCGGAGTAATCTTGAGATTGACAAATTTCAGCAGAGAAATAACATCGCCCAGAAATTGAAGTGCATTGCGCCCCATGAATGAAAGTTTCAATTTCAGCGATATTTAATTTATTTTTAATTTCTTTAATTTGTTCTAATGATAATTCTCTCGCCAGTATTAATCTTTGTGCTCCTAATGATTCATAAAATAGTGCTGTTTGAGAATTAGAAATATTGGCTTGAGTAGAGATATGGAAATTTAATCCTTTTTCTTTTACAAAATGAATTGCACCAATATCATGAATGATTACAGCATCAATTTCTGCCTCTACAGCTTTATCTAATATTTGCTCTAAAAGGGGGACTTCATTTTCATAAATTACTACATTTGTGGTTAGATAAGTTTTAATATTATGATCATGGCACGTTTTTACAATATTATTTAGCTCTTCTAGTTTAAAATTATCGCTATACATTCTCATGTTAAAGGATTCAACACCAAAATATACAGCATCCGCCTTACCTAGTACAGCATTTAAGGATTTATAGTTTTTTAACGGAGCCATTAATTCTACTCTTTTTCTAAAGGTACCAGTCATTGTATTTATATTCAACTAAGTATTTGATTCCAGATTTAACTAAATGTAAATAATTTCACATTATCTAAATATCTACCCTGAACATTTAGAGTTTCAGTAAAATTTTTCTTTCCTTTATTTTAAATACAGATATTTTCTTGTTCCAATAAATTCTTTTGTTATTCTAATATTTATTTACTTCATTTAGATTAATGGTTGATTTAATAATTACGTAGTATTAAATACTAAATCGTACAAATAATAGTATAATCTATATGTAATTTCATTTTCTATACAAAAATGGTAAAATCCATAAACGTACATAAAAAAGAAGCTAAATTAATATTAGCATTAATTATAGGTTTATTATTATTTCAAGCAATTTTACCTTATATAGAGGCAGATGATCTGGTTGACGGTCCATTAGATATATCTACTCCACAAAAATCTATCAATGTCAGTATTGGTAATAGTGCTACAATAGATTGGAGTTTTAGTGTCCCTTCTCATGAATATGCCGTATATTGGGAAATAATAGGACATGGTGTCAATAAAAGTGGTTGGGGAATAAATGCTAATTGCACAATTCCCGTTGTAACTACTAATGGTACTATATGGATTTATAATTGTAGTGGATATTATGCAAAATATCATGTATGGTGTACTGTATCAGTCATAGGTCAAGAAGAAGTAAGTGGCAGAGATAACGACGGAGTGGATGGTATTTACGCCCAGAAAGTTAATTCTAACGGTGTAAACCGATGGGCTGTGAACGGTACCGCAATCTGTATAGCAAGTGGTGATCATAAATCCCCTCAAATTGTCAGTGATGGAGCAGGGGGTGCAATTATTACTTGGGAGGAATCTAATATTTATACCCAAAAAGTAAATTCAGATAGTGAGATCCAATGGGATTTGAATGGTAACGCAATCTGCACTGAAGGTGGGACTCAAAAAAGTCCTCAACTTGTCAGTGATGGAGCAAATGGCACTATTATTACTTGGCAGGATAGTAGAGATGGAGATTATGATATTTACGCTCAGAAAGTTAATTCTAGCGGTGATATCCAATGGATTGCAAATGGTACCGCAATTTGTACGGCAAATGGTAGTCAAGAATTCCCTCAACTTGTTAGTGATGGAGTAGGCGGCGCAATTATTACTTGGCAAGATAATAGAAACGGAGATTATGATATTTACGCTCAAAAAGTTAATTCTAGTGGCGATGTCCAATGGATTGTGAATGGTACTACAATCTGCACGGCAAATGGTAGTCAAGAATTCCCTCAACTTGTTAGTGAAGGAGTAAATGGCACTATTATTACTTGGCAGGATAATAGAACCGGAGATTTTGATATTTACGCTCAGAAATTTAATTCTAGTGGCGAAATACAATGGATTGCAAATGGTACCGCAATTTGTACGGCAAATGGTAGTCAAGAATTCCCTCAACTTGTTAGTGATGGAGTAAACGGTACTATTATTACTTGGCAAGATAGTAGAGACGGAGCTGATGATATTTTCATTCAGAAAGTTAATTTTAGCGGCGATGTTCAATGGTTTGCGAACGGTACCGCAATCTGCACGGCAAATGGTGATCAAGTGGTACCTCAACTTATAAATGATGGAGCAAACGGCACCATTATTACTTGGCAGGATAGTAGAGACGGAGATTATGATATATATGCTCAGAAAGTTAATTCTAGCGGCGATAACCAATGGACTGTAAATGGTACTGCAATCTGTACAGCAAATAGTGATCAATTGGTGCCTCAACTTATCAGTGATAGTGCAAACGGCACTATTATTACTTGGCAGGATAGTAGAGATGGAGCTGATGATATTTACGCTCAGAAAGTTAATTCCAACGGCGGAGTGCAGTGGACCACGTACGGTAAAGCAATCTGCATAGCAAATGGTGATCAATTAGTACCACAACTTGTTAGTGATGGGGTAGGAGGTGCAATTATTACTTGGATTGATAACAGAGTTGAATTGAGTGGTGGAGATAATGGCGGAGATAATGGTGGAGATGATAATGGATACGTTGACGAATATGATACATATATTCCCGGATTTCCTCCATTTCTTTTTATCATTATATTTTCAATATGCGTGATTTTTAAAATTATTATATTCCAGATAAAGTCTAAAAAAGAAAAATTCAAAAAATAAAATTCTATGCTGATGAAGATGGGTAACTTGATAAAGCTTAAGGGAATACTAAGTAAAGTATTTCTCCTTTTTTTTATTACAATATTATTTAGCCAAGTATTTCTACATCAAGTTGTAGCCGATGAGATAAAAGACGGAGCCTTTGAGATTAATAGCGGAGATTGGATTAATATCCAATGTGGTACAAATACTACAATACTTTGGCAATTTCAAGTTGATACGAATGAACGTGCAATATACTGGGAAATAATGGGATATAATGATTTTTTTAAAACCGGATGGGGTCCTAACGCAAGTTTTACTACACCCATTTTAAATGAAACAGATGCTAGATATGAGTATGTATGTCATGGTTATTATGCTAAATCTCATGTATGGAGCACCATGATTGTTACATGCACAGAAACAGGACAAACAAACGGAAATAATGGTGTTGATCCCATGATTTTTATTTATATAGGAATTCCTATTATTCTAGTAAGTGGAATAGCTCTAGTCGTTGTAGTCTATTTAAGACGTAAAAAGAAACAAGATTTCTTTTAAAGCAATAGAACAATGAAATGATATTATTTTAGATTCGGTGAAAAATACTAGACAAAAAGTTATTAGTTATAAACCAGGATCTAAGGTTAATGGTTTAACATAGTATTATGGAGGGTAGGAGAGATTTGAAAAAAAAATGGGAATTTACTGAGAAAGAATATATGGAAATTTACCAGATATTCAAAAAAATATCAAGGCCTGAAAATATCCCAACCTTCGATAGGTTTAAGTTAAATATAGATAAATTTATTGAATTAACTTATGATGCTTATATTCCTAATATTGGATCTAAAGATGAAGCGTTTATAAAATGGGTTAATTTTTTTGGTAATCGAGAAATTGCCAGTAGTTATTTTAGAGCTGTTGACAGCTGGCATGCTTACACATAAGTATTAATGTTTGAATTAACTATTAAGGAATTTTCGCTTTTCTATATTCCTAGAAATTAATAAAAAATAAGAATAAAAAACATACTATTTTATAAAATATTGGTTGATTTTTGCGTATTCATTATTTTCTTATTGCAGCTATGTGCATTTGAGTATTTGGTTAATCTCCTTGCTTACTTTATTGGACGGCTGTTTGCTTGAAATATAGGGCCTATGAACTGGCTGTAGAGCCTAGAATAACCTTCTTGATTAGAAACTACTGCGATCATTTCTGCTTCTTTTTCTGTTGCAGGAGCAAGAATTACTTCTTCAGCATCCCGAGTTACTGCAAAAAACTCTCCTTTCGTCTGTAATTGACGGAACTGTATGTTTCCAAGTTGACGCATTTTCGCGATTATCCCGCTATATTTCTGCAGGTCCCAATGTGTCGTCAACATAAAGCGAACGGCCTTTTTCTGGAAAGCGTATTCAGAAACAACTTGTAAAATATCAGGAACGACATATGGAGTAACGATAATAATTGATGATTTTACACGATAAATTGCATCTTTAATGGCAGCAACCATAGCATCTTTTCCAACTACAGGCCAGGTTGTAACCTTAGCAATTTCTGGAATCGAACTGGAGGCATTATAAATATCATTTAATTTTTCTTCATTGTTTTCCGCTAATTCTGTGCCATCATCGATTGAATTCATAAACTGTAGAGTGAAATCTGCTATTGCGTCTTTCACATTTTGAATAGTGTCTCTTGTAGTATTTGATAAACTATTTTGAAGCGTCTTTGCGTTTTGTTCGTATTTGGATTTGTGATCCACAAGCATATCGCTTAAGTTTGTATTCATATCTTTAGCTTCAGCATCCCATAATCTAATTTCACCATCAATTTTGTCAGAACAGTCTCTTTTACCATCAGCAAAATTCATATCCACATCTCTTGTCCAATCAGCACTTACTTTCTTAATTTCAATGTCAAAATCTGTGTAATGTTTTAATGAATTATCTTTATGAGTATTTATTGCATCATCATATTGTCTTTGATGTGTTTTAAGCGAGTTTTCTAAGGAATCTTTTAGTTTTATATTAGTATCAGAACAATCTTTTACTCCATTTTGTAAAGTATCATCAACTTCTCCAGCTAGATCAGTTGCTAAGGTTTCTAATTGTGCATCAACGGTTTCCTGAGCCCTGTAATCAAGATCGTTAGTTTCTGTAGCAAGTCCATCATTTTCTTTTACCATAATATTTGTTACATCAGATTTAATTTGATCTGTAGTTCCTCGTGTATTTGCAATATAATTGTCGCATGTTTTCATAAAATCGGGTTTCATTGGTTCCGTAAATTGTAATATGTTCTCAATGGTAGTTTTATGCCTCGCCTTGTATTTTGCTTTTTTTCCCATCCATAAGAATCCTTTTTTCGACATGTCTTCAGTAAAATCAGTAAATCTATTTGCATGTTCAAGTAAGTTATCGATTAAGGTTAATGTCATGCTTTTAAAATCATTTGTTTGATCTGTTAGTGTTCTATGCCTCTCATCAACAGTTGCCTTTAAGTTTAACTGCAAAGTATCTGTAGTATTCTTCACATGATTAGAGTGTTCTTTTAGTAAATTTGAGATCTTAGCTTTTAAATCAGCAATAACTTTATCCATACGTTCTAAATATTTCTCTAGAATTTGTTCTATTTTAGGTTTAAGTTGGTTTGCTGTATTTTTATGTCTTTCAACATGTTCATCCAACTCCATCTTCAATTCTTTTTCCAGATTTTCAACTCTGGTTGAAAAATCAAGTAATAATTTTGAAATTAATGAAGTTAGATCATCCTTAGTTTTGGTAACTTCTGATTCATTTCTACTAACACTTGTTTCTGAAATATTTTTTAAATTTGAATTTAAATTGTCCATTATACTGTGGATATTACCTCCTAATGTTTTGGAGGTTTCAGTAAACCGATTAGTAGCACTATCAATTCGATTTTTTTTAGTGTTATTTTTTGAATCAGAATCTTCAAAAAATGCCGTGATTTGTGTATCAACAGCATTTTCTACTTCCCCAATACTTTTATCCTGAATTGTTTCAAGCTTCTCAAAACGGTTTGATTGATCAGCTAAGATATTATCTTTAATTTTGGCAATTTCATTTCTAAAAGTTTCTGATTCATTTGTAAATAGTTCAAAAAATGGCTGAAGCGGAATATATCGCTCAATAATTCCTTCAATTTTTTTAAGAAAACCTTTCTCAACTAACCAGTTGGTAATTTCTAATACAATTTCATAAGTTAAATCTTCATGTTTCTCAGTAAGAGTCATGTATACTTCAGAAGGAGTTGCTCTGGGAACTCTTAAAAACACTAAATAGATATTGATATGATCTTCGGTAAATCCATACCGCGTGAATACTTCTTTAGTGAAATCCTTTAACGACATAAATTTTTCTCCATCGTAATAATAAATATTTTGTAAAATTCATATTAAAATAAATTTAAGATGA
The DNA here is from genome assembly GCA_036478875.1 of Promethearchaeia archaeon. GTDB lineage: Archaea > Asgardarchaeota > Lokiarchaeia > Sigyniarchaeales > SOKP01 > Loki-b32. Next base: position 33,756 of record JAZGEW010000055.1, read on the forward strand.
ATTCCTTAATATAATATTTTAATCTGAAAATTCTTATTAATTTTTTCAAAATTCTAATATTAAAATTTAAGGTTCAAGGAAATTTGTATAATTAAGAGTATTCGAAATCTAGAGTAGTTTAAATTCACATAATATAATTATTAAGACATTTAAGCGAGTTATGTTAAATCTTATTAATTTAATTGGGAAATATTATTCCTCAATACTTTTTATATTGCCCCCGTTTATTAACTTAAACCAATTTAGGTATGAAAATAAGAATGAAAAAATTTAATAAAATTCTCATTGGAATTTTTACTTTCGCAATTTTATTTACATTATTCAACGTCAATACGGTATTAGCTGCTCAAAACACACCCACTCCTGTAAATCAATCCGGAATATATCCATATCGGATACAAGCACATAACAGATCAACATATCAATTCCAATCGCAAACAAGATTAACAATTAACTCAACTGTAACAATTAGAGGATATATCAATTGTGATGAAGCTCCGATGATTGGAGATAAACATTTTGAAATTGAAATTGAAGCTGAGAGAGATCTTCAAATGAATATGACATGTACACGACAGGAGGAACAACTAGGATTACAATTAGGGAATAAATATCGAGTTAGAAACAGAAATCAAAATTTATTATATCAAGAAGGATTTTGTATTAGGATTCAAACTAATAAATCAGGAGAAGAACAAATTCAAGCAAAACTCAAGATTCAAGCAAATCACGATAATCAAGACGGAACATGGGCTTTCTATAATGAAACTCAAGGAGAATGGGAATCAGTACAAACTACTGTACAGGGAGGCTATTTAGTTGGTGAAACTAACCACTTCTCTTATTGGACAATACTTATACCTGAAACTGATGATGATTCAATTTCGGCTTTTGTAGGTGTTGAGGTAGTTATTGGAATAACGGTCATTGCTGCGGCTTTAGTTTTATATCTTAAGAAAAGAAAGTAAAAGTATTTAAAAATATTTTTTTTTTAGCATTTTTTATATTATTTAAAACAATTGAAAGGATTAATTTGAGTATCACCAGATCAGGAAAAAGTAAAAAATATACTTATGGTATTGTCCTAGTTTTATTACTATTTTTACTTGAATATAATTTATTGTTTGTTAATGGTAAAGAAAGAAAAGAAAAAATCTCCGGTAATGGGACTCAAGATTTTGTTAAACCAAAAGAAAGAGTTTCTTATAATTTCATGAATAATAACACATTCGAAATCTCAACAGACGTATATATTGATCTTTATATTGAGTATGATAACAACATTTCCTACCGCCAAACCTATTTTATAATTAATAATAGTATCCCAATTTCTTTAAATATCTCAACAAAATCGAATTTACAGAATTTTGGTATTATTCAATCACCACAACAACCACAGAAAAGCAATACAAGATTTCATTTTGGATATAATTGTATTTTAATGATAAGATCGAATGTCTCAATTGCTAACTTAACTATAAGATTTAGGAAAGTTCAAGAATTTGGTCTTAATTCAGATGCTTTATATTCACTAGCTATATTTGAAACTAACCAAGAGTCATGGGAATTAATAGAAACAGAAGAGAAAGTCAATGAATCTAACTCTGAAAAATTTATAGAGAGTTCAATTACGATTATTCAACAAGATACTGAATATTACATTACTATACTTGAAGTGGAAGCCATCCAAAAAGATTGGACTTGGATGATAATTACGATTTCAATAATCGCATTTGGGATTATAACATTAGTAGTTCTAATCTCAAAAAAAGATTATTTTCAATATTTAAGAACAAGAACAGTACCAATTGAGAAAGGGGCTCATCGATTATCTCTGGATGATGTTTTGGAAAATGAAAATCGAAATAAAATTATAGATTTAATCTTAAATGAACCTGGAATTCATTTTAATGAACTCTTACGAAAAACTGGGTTAGCAGCAGGCAATCTGGTTTGGCATCTTGATATTTTAATTACTTATAAAGTTATTGGGAAAAAACGTATAGGAAATTTTATTGCTTATTTTCCATATTATCAAAAAAACCCAATATCTAATGTAGATTTAAAGTTACAAAAGAGTAAATTAACTTTAGAGGTATTGGAAATGATTGAGAAAAAACCGGGAATATGGAACAACATAATTACTAAAAAATTTAAGTTAGATCATAAAACTATTCGGTATCATTTAAATAAATTAAATGACTTGGGACTTATTATATTTATAAAAGAAGGAAGAAAAAAGAAAATATATCCAAATCTAGAGTCAGATTATTTCAAGCAAGAATGATATTGTATTTGCCTTAATTTTTACTTTTCTTTCTTCGTTTTAATTGAGCATTACAGAAGTTTTAGAGAAAAATAATCTCAACCAATATGAGGTATGTAAGTTCCAGTAATAACTAAGTCGTACCAATTCTCTATGCGATTTAGTAAGTTCTATAGTTTTGTTTTCAGTAATCACAATTAACTCCTTTTGTTTAGCTTTTTGAATATATTCTTCAACATCAGTATCTTCAATTACAACTTGCTTTGTAGCAGATATGAAGAAAATTTTCATTTTGGATTTCAAATCCTCAACATTCGTAATTCCATCGTAAACTAAGCACAAAAAGCCATAAAGAAAATCCTCATGGGGTTCTTATTGATGACCATCATAATATTTAGAAACAAATTTAGAGCCCTTACCTCTTGGTCCAAATTTTAACTCTTTTTTCGAATACTTGGATTTCAAATCAGATATCGGCATTATTTTAGAAATATTATTTTTCAAAATTATATATTTCGGAAATAAATTTTAGCATTATTGAATATTGTAAAACTATTTTTATTAGTAATATGACTAATATGTATGAAAAACATCTATAATGATTCTAAAATGATGGATCCGACAACTTTTTTAAAATTTCTAAAAGGAAGAAGAAGTATTAGATCATTTCAAGATAAGCCAATAGGAGAAAAAGAATTAGAGATGATTATAGAAGCGGGAAGATGGACTCCTAGTGCTTCACACCGCCAACCATGGGAGTTTATTATTATAAAAAATAAAGAGACGTTGGAGAAAATCTCTAAAAATGCTTTTAATGGAAAGTTTATTAAAGAGGTATCAGTAGCTATAGCAATTGTTGGTAAAATGAAAACGAGTAGTAAATGGTATATAGTTGATACATCTTTAGTATCTATGAATATGATGTTAATGGCATGGTCATTAGAGATTGGAACTTGTTGGATTGGAGCAATGAATCGAGAAAAAGTAAAAAAAATTCTAGGATTAGGCGAAAATGATTACCTTCTCACAGTTTTACCTTTCGGTTATATTAAAGGAGATATTCCAGATCCAAAACCTAGAAAGACCTTAAATAAAATAGTAAAGTATATTTAGTTCTTTAAAGGGCTATTAAAGTGGAATTGTAAGTTCTTCGAGCTTTTCTGGAGCTTTAGTTAATTTTTGATATCCTTCTTCCGTGATTAACACTGTATCTGAATGACGAAAACCACCTAATCCTGGTATATAAATACCAGGCTCAACACTAATCACCATATTCTTTTCTAATGGTCTATCATATCCTTCAGCTAAGAAAGGAGCTTCATGACCTGTAATTCCAAGACCATGTCCCGTACGGTGAATTATATTATCACCATATTGTTTTTCAGTTACAAAGTCCCTTACTGCTTTATCCACGTCACTCATGATTGTTCCTGGCTTTAACATACTATATGCCAGAGCTCTTGCTTCAGACATCACCTCAAAGGGTCTTATAGCCTTCTCAGGTACATGACCTAAAAAGAAAGAACGTTCAATCTCAACTCCATATCCATCTACCTGAGCAGAGACTATTGAAACATGTGGCCCCCCCTCTTCCATAGGGGTAAATACGTGAGGTATTAAGTGAGGATCATGAGAAATTGATGGAGGCCAAACAGCTCCTGTGGTCTCTGTGGCTCTAAAATTAGCATTTGGTATATCTTGGACTATTTTAGATGTCATAGCATCAGTGATCTCTTTATATAAAGCAAACTCAAGGATTTTTGGGCGACACTTTTTAAGCAATACCTTATGCCCCTTATTTACTACTCGACATGCATGATAAATTCGCCCTACTTCATAATCAGTTTTAATGATACGAACTTCATCAATTATATCTGAAACAACTATTTCTCCAGGAGTTTTATTAGCAATGCCTATTGGTAACTCAGGTTCTATCCCTACTTTAGCATTTGAGCTAATTTGCTTTTGATAATAATCATACCAATTATCGCCGGTTCGAGCGGGAAATTCATAGTATATGACAAATTCAAGTTCACATCGCGCTCTAGATTCGAAATGTCCCTTCTCTAATCTGGGAATCAACATTTTTGGTAATCCTTCTCTTTCTATTATAAGAATAAAAGGGCGTTCATGGACATAAAAAGCAAAATTAGTTAGATAGTAGATATTTACTGGATTAAATGAAATATAATAATCCAAATCCTGTTCTTTCATTAATTTTCTAACTTTCATTATACGATTCGATAATTCCTCACGATTTGGAGGTTTTGTAATAGCTTTTATTTTTATACTCATAATTCACATAAACAATTTATTAGAATATAATAATCATATAAGACTAAATTATAAATAAAACATTAATCTTCTTGAAAATGACTTTTGGATATTTTGGTTTAGTTCTACACGGCCATATTCCATGGTGTAAAAAATCGGGAACTTGGCCTGCTGGGGAGGAATGGCTAATGGAGGCTATGAACGAGACATATATTCCAATGTTAAATATTTTAAGAGAATTGAAAGAGAAAGGACTAAAAACAGCTATTACAATTAATATAACACCAATATTGGCTGAACAATTAGCAGATGAATATATGAAGCAGAGATTTTCCGAATATATGGAAAGTCTTATATTAAGAGCTAAAAATGATATTAAGAGATTTGAAAACCATCAAGAAAGGAAGAGTATTGCTGAATTTCATTTAAGAAATTTTAAGCATGTATTAGATACGTTTTATCATAATTATTATAGAGACATTTTAGGAACCTTTAAATGGCTCCAAGATGAGGGGATGATTGAATTGATAACGTGTGGGGCAACCCATGGTTTTTTACCTCTTTTTGAGAGCAATTCTGGAATTTTTTCTCAAATTCAGGTAGCTGTAGATACTCATAAGAAATACTTCCAAAAAGAACCAAAAGGTATCTGGCTTCCCGAATGTGCTTACCGTCCTAAAGAATTCAAAGATGGTAAATTACGGGAGAGTATTGATTATTGGTTAAATAATTCTGAAATTGAATATTTTTTTGTTGACTCTCATGGAATTTTGAATGCTGAATTGTTAGAGGAGAAAAATGATATTGGATTGAATACTAATTTTGGATATACTTTAGAAACCAACCTTTCTGTATTTGGTAGAAATAATAATACTAGTAGACAAGTATGGGATTCAAAAATAGGATATCCTGGAAATGAATATTATAGGGAATTTCATAGAAAAGATCATGAATCAGGCCTACATTATTGGAGAATTACTAGCAAAGAATTAGGAAAAGGTGAAAAACAATTTTATGATATTGAAAAAGCAGATGAAATTGTTAATTCTCATGCAAATCACTTTATTTCATTAGTTGATGAGGAATTAAAACAATTTTCAGACAAATTTAAAACAAGTGGGATTATTATTTCTCCTTACGATTTTGAGCTTTATGGTCATTGGTGGATGGAAGGGATACCTTGGTTAAAGAAAATCTTAGAATTGATCCATAATCATAAAAATATAGAAATGACCACGATTTCTGACTATATTTCTAAATTTAAAGAAAATTTTTCAGTAATTAGAATGGGTGAGAGTAGTTGGGGTGAGGGAGGTCATTTTCAAGTATGGAAAAATCCAGATCACGGTTGGATTTGGCCCTATATCAATGATTCAATAAGGGATTTTGAAAATATCTTAGAAATTAACCTAAAACCAAATATTTGGGAAGAAAGAGTTCTTAAACAAACAGCTCGTGAGCTTATATTGATGGAAGGGAGTGATTGGCCCTTTCTTCTATACACTAAACAAGCAAAAGAGTATGCAAACCAAAGATTTCACCATCATCACCAAAGATTTAATAAATTAATTTGGGCAGCAAAAGATTTTAATGATAAAAATAGATTACTTTTAGAGGCTTTAGAAGAAATTGAGTCCATTGACACTTGCTTTCAAAACATAAACATTAACTATTTTAAAAGAATTACTTGATAACCTTTTATGGAATTAGTAAAAAAATTTCCATTGGCTGCTGCAAATAAAAAGATAAGAATTTGGGTGCTTTAAAAAAGTCATAAAATGAATATTGCTGCTGCTAAGACAGTGGCCCATTCTCCCTCATTTTTCACAGTGGTAAATTCTGTAATGTTTTTCGTTTCAATTATTTTTCCATTAATTTTAAATATTTGCTTCTCATCATAATCAGAATGAGAATTAAAAGGGATTCCGAGTGTTGTTGTTAACATTTCAGCAGCTAATCCTTCAGTAGTTTTTCCTATTCTTTCCGGTTTTATCCCAATAGCTTGATGTTCACTTAAATAACCATAAAACTCTTCGTTAGCAGGCTTGGCTACCCCTATTGAAGAGCAAATTAACTCTTTTTTATTATTAGAACTAATTCTACTTAATATAGAATACACAACTTGACCTGTTTCAAGGTGTTTCAAACCCTCCGATTTCATCACTTCCTCGCAATGTGGAGGTATAATTGATGAAACCTTAACAAGGTTAAATTTTTCAATACCTGCATCTCTTAATGCTTCTTCAAATGAACGTAATTTTGAATTTGAGGAAAAACCTTTACCTTTTACGAAAAAGATTTTCTTAGGGACTAAAGACATTTTTAACTTAATAATTTGTAATGATTAAATATTATTTAAAATAACGCATTATTAATTACGTGTTCCAATCTCGAGAAGAGATCTTTTAAGAAAAAAAAGTAATCCCCTTCGATGCTAAAAACGTAAAAAATATTAATGGAGTATGACATATGTTAGTGTATGGTATGATGCTACAATTGCACTACCAATTTAATAACTAGTTTACGCAACGGTTAAAAGTAATTTAATTAATCTTAAGCATCTTCTAAATTTATCATACTTTTTAATTCTTCCAAGGCTTTCCTTTGCTTTTGTTCATCAAGCAAACAATCTGTAATTTTCCAGAATCTATATTCATGGTTTAAATAAGCAGGACAACTTTTTTTTATATCTTCTGGGCAATTTGTAATTTGCCAGCATTGAAATTTACTTTCCTCGTAGAATTTATGAAATTTTTTTGGTAGCTTTTTATATTGAAAATTAGTTTCCTTAAGATATTTATCCAAATCATTAGAATTATAAGTATTCCAAAATAGGATGGTCTTATTTTTATTCTCTTCTTGTTTTAGGTAATCAAACATTGCTGCCATTGTTTTTCCTGTATATGAAGTTTCAAGTTTAAAATCATTTTTATGTCCTTCTAATTCAAATACTTTATCAACAGCATTTTGTCCTCTTAATGTTTTAACGCCATAACCAGATCCTAAATAACCGGTAATAAAAACAAAATCATCTTTGTTCACTTTTATGTTAGGAATTGATTTATCTTTTTTTCTTAAAAATTTAATAACTTTATTAGCATTCTTCATAACTGCCCATGGATTTGAGGTTAAACTAGTATATATCGCAACAACATGTACTTTTGATTTTAAGCCTAAAAGCTTACAACCTGCTATAAGTCCTGCTGCGGTGCCTAGTGATCCTCCCGCTATAAAAATAGTATCAGGTTCAGGAATAATATTCTGATCAATTTGTTTTTTTAACTCAAACACAGCATTTAAAAATCCAATTGATCCAAGAGAAGATCCAATTCCAAATAAGGGAGACCCTCCCGGAAACATTAAAAAATATCTTGGATGTCTTATTTTAAAAAATAAAAATTTGATAAACGTACCAATATCTCCTTTGCCAAGATGAAGTCTTGCCCCAAAATAATTAAATAATAATAATGAACGTTGAACATGCCAGGTTAATGGTTGATGGAAAAGATAAAGTTGACATTTTAATGGGGGATTTAATTCATGACAAATGATTGCACATGCTAATCCATGATTTGTTCCTATACCTCCATTTGTTACAACTCCTTTTTTTTTCTTTTTTAACACTTTTCCAAATATAAATTCAAACTTTCTTAGTTTATTTCCTCCATAGATATAGTGGTTTTTATCATCTCGTTTAATGTAAATCTGCCCTTTATATGAATTGAAATAATTTTCTAATTTAGTTAATCTCTCTACAGGTGTAGGTATATTGTTTAGTAAAGGAATCCAAGGAATTTTTTCCTTTAATTGAGGATAATGTTTGAATAAGATAGGTTCACTTCTTACCATATATACAAGAATACTGAATTAGTAAAAAAATTTTATAAAAAGAACTATAACTTTTCTAATAGTGAAGGCTTACAATCCAATTATTTAATGCTTATCTTTCACAAATTTTCCAAGTCTTCTCTTAAGTTCAACAGATTGACCTGCAAAGATCATTACGCGTAATTCTTTTGCTAATACCGATTCAATTGTGTCATCTTGGTTTTCATTTATTAACTTCTTAGCCCATTTTAGAGCAAAGTGATCTTTTTGTACTATTGTATTAGCTGTACGTTTAAGAACCCTTCTTAAACTCTCTGGTTTACATAATTTGTTAACTAAACCAATATTAAGGGCATCATCAGCATTGATTTCAGTACCTAAATACATTAATTGTTTAGCTCTTCCCTCACCAATAATTCTTGGTAATAGTTTTGTAGAAGCATTAGAAAAAAAAAGCCCCACTCCTAGCTCGGGGAGCATTATTCGAGTATTATGTGCCGCAATTCTTAAGTCACAATATAATAGTTGCTCAAAGCCTCCACCTATAACCCAACCATGAAGACCAGCAATTATAATACCAGGATGAGACATCATAGCTCTTGTTAGATCCTGAAAAGATTCTAAGAATTCTACGGCTTCTGCCATTCGATTTTCATTAGTAAGTAGATCGAATCCATATTTCAAATCAGCACCGACAGTAAAATCTTTCCCGTTCGCTGTATAGATAACGCAAATATCCCCATTTTCAGCACTTTTGTTAAAAGAATTGATTAATTCTTTAATTGTATGTAGATCTAATGCATTTCTTTTTTCAGGTTTATTTAATATAATTTTACCAATATAACCCTCTTTTTCATATAGGACAATATCCTCCAAATTCAAACCTCCATTTTTGAGTATAATGCGTGCCTTAAAATGTAATTTTTAAATTAAAACAAAACCATTTCCTTTTTGTTCTATCAACCTATTTTTAATGAATTTATCAAAATGTTTTTGGATCATTATCAATTCAGCAATTATTTCATACATCTTAAATTGGCTATAATATTTATAAATAAGATTTTTATTCTTAAAATCAATTATGTTTTTTGGATTAGATTCAGAAAAATAGGATAAAATCCGCTCATCTCGCTTATAAATTATTGATTTGTATTTACTTAATTCTTCTTTAATTGATTTTTTACCTTCAATTATACCTCGATGACCTGTAACTGCGGTTTTTATATCGAGTTGATTTAACTTATCAAGTGATGCTTCAAATTCTATTAAACTTGAGTCAATACCTGCGTAAAATACAAAACTAGTTAAATCAATATCTGCTAAAAATGCAATTTTTGAGTTTAATTCTAAAAATGCACAATGTCCCGCTGTATGCCCGGGTGTATGAATTATTCTTATATCAAAATCGTTTCCAACTTTAATAACTTCATTATCCTCTAATAGTTTATCAATCTTAGTGTTCTCAAGTTTTAAACTTTCCATAAGCCATTCAGATTCTTCTTCTGCTGGAGAATTTGAAATTCCATAAAATTCATTAAATTTATTTATATTTTCTATCAAGAATTTATCTTTTGAATGGATAAAAAATTTAGCATTAGGTAATAATCTATTACCTGAAGTATGATCTTCATGCCAATGAGAAAGCAATACGTTATTTATAGGATAAAGTCTCTTAAGCTTTCTTAAAAGTCTACTAGAAATCCCTGTGTCTATTAAAAAATCTTCGATAAGTAAAGAATGTGAATAAGGATATTTACCTTCTCTAGCTCCTTTTATGAAATTAATTTTCTTAAACTCATCAGAAATTGGTTGTACAAAATCAATCATTACAATCTAAAATAAATTATAGTACTTTTTAATGATTTTTAAAAACAATGAGTTAAGATAATAATGATTTAAATTGAAAGGTTTTAGAAAATGTATTATTATTGTCCTAATTGTGCTTCAATGAAAATACCCAAAGTCTTAAATTACTTTCCACCTAAAACAGTGAAATGTATGAATTGCGGTTACATTAATACCGAGACTAAATTTATAAAAGAACAGGAAAAGAAATTTACACCACTTCACTATACTCATTGAAGTTCTAATTCTTCTTTTTTTTTATACGTATATATATTTCTAATCATATAGTCAAATTCTCGTTAAATTCATAGATTTAATTATTGTTTTTGCTTCTATGAATATCACAAATCATGAAATCCCATATACTTCTTGCTATAAAAGTAATTGTTAAATACTAAGACGGTTTTATATTTGTGATATTTAAATCTCTTATAACTATTCTAAGTAAATGAGAAAAGATAAAATATCTTTAGTTATTAGTGGGCTCACATTTAGTTTAATTTTCTTGATTAGTGGGCTATACTATCCTTCTTGGTCTCAAAAACATAGCAAGAACGTTTTCCTTAATTTTAAATCATTAAAAAATTCATCTAATTCTTCTACTTGGAGTCGGATTTGGGAAGTAGATTCAACAATTGGTGAAGAGATAGCCACAGATTTATCAAATAATGTTTATATTGTTGGTAGATTCTATAGGCACCCCGAAGATCCAATTTTTAATATAAAATTTGATGAATATGGTCATGAACAATGGAATGCCACCTGGAAGTTAAATAACAATACTTCTATTGCAGGATTAGTGGTTGATTCTCAACAAAATATATATAATCTTGTAAATCTCTACGCTCTAGAAGATAAAAGCATTATAATGAAAATTAATAATATAGGAAAATCAGTTTGGAATAAAACTATTGCTGGTAATACTGATTGTATTTATCTAGATAAACATGATAATATCTACATTTCTGGTCGTATTTGGGATTGGAGGAAAGATGAATTGCATATTTATCTTAAAAAATTTAACAAAAATGGAATATCTCAGTGGAATCACACTTTTCTTATGGATGATATCATCAATTTATTTGGATTTCCTTGTACAATAATGGTAGATCATTTGAATCAAACATATATGGCAGGAATCTTAAGTACAAGCGGTTTTGAGGATGGAGATTATCATTCTTTTGGATCTTATTATCCTGCTCCTCTTATTTTCACATGTATTTATAATTCTTCAGGAAATTTAGTTTCTTATAATATGTGGAGAATTCTTGATTATTATATATCAACTAGTATGATTTTTGATACATCCTGTAATCTCTATCTAATTGGAGCAGATAGAAGTGTTTCTCGAAATATAATACTTAAATATGATTCCTCATGGCATTCACAATTATCAACACCTGATTGGCAGAAAAAAGAAATAGGTGATTCATCTGAATTTTGGGAACATATTACTTTAGATATTTATAATAACATATATTGTGGTGGAACAAATTATTATTTTACAGGAAAATCTAATTATGAATTATATCTAGTGAAATTTAATTCTTTAGGAAATTTAGAATTCGATGGAGCTTGGAATAATTTAAGTGATGCTCGGTGTATGGATATCTACGTAGATTCTAATTTGAGTATCTATCTAACGGGATCTAGTGATAAAAGAGCTTTGATATTAAAAAATCCTGTTTTTGGTGAATTTTCAAATCCATCTTATATTAATATTAATATAATTATTACTTTAACAACTATCTTTTGTATTTGTGGTATTATTGGGATATATTTCTTTATTCGATTTAGAAGAAGATCTGATTAATAAAATTTCAAGTACTGTTTAAATACTAATTATTCTTTTTTCCAGAGATCTCTCATTCTTTAAGTTATAAAGTCTACTTCTTAAGAAAAGAATAAATTTAAAAGTAAAAATGATGCCTATTTATGATTATTTTAACGCGTAATAACAACGCTTAGGAGAATAGACTTTTCCCTCCTCACGTAATTCTTTTATGATTTTAGATACTTCCTTAGATTCAACACCTGTTTGTTCAGCAATTTCACCTGGACGTAAAGGTTTGGAAGTACTTTTAAAAACGTTTAAAACTTTATCTTTAGTAACCATATTAATTTCTAGTCTTTGATTGAATTTAATATTAGCTGTAATAATCTAAAAGGCTTAAATAATAAACAAATTTTTTTAGAATGATAAATATCTCATTTTTTACAAATCTTTTAATTTAGAATTAAATTTCCAATAAAAATACAAGGATTATAGTTACAACATAATTCTATTCTATTGATGAAAAAATGGCTTCACTGGAAAATAAATTTAAAATTAAACTTTCGACAAAGGCAAAATTTGCAATTGGTGGTATTGGATTTAACCTAAGTGCTGGGATGTTTGCGGCATGGTTAATGAACTTTTATATTAAAGTTATTAGGTTAAATCCAATGTTATGGGGATTAGCATGGATTTTATATATAGTATGGAATGCAATAAATGATCCTTTAATTGGGTATTTTGGAGACCGTACTAGAACTAAATTGGGAAGGAGAATACCATGGCTTATGGTTGCTACACCCGCGATTTCCATCGCATATTTACTCTTATTTTTCCCTCCAAATTTAGATCCCACATTAATGAGCTCTCAATGGATCTACTTTTTTTGGTTATTATTTACGTTACTATTCTATGATACGTTTTATACTATAATCGGAATAATGCAACAAGCATTAGTGACAGAATTATCAATTCTTTCAGAGGAAAGAGCACATACAGGATTTTTCTGGGCAATTGGCACACTTTTAGGGCAAGTTATAACATTTATTCTTCCCTTCTTCCTAATTATAAATGAAGAACCATATTCTCAAAATCTTCAAATATTCCAATTTTTAGTTATCATATTTACAATTATTGGATTATTTACCTTAGCAGTCATGTCTTTTTGGATTAAAGAAAAAAAGGAGTTTATGTATTCAGAAACAGAAAAAATTAAATTTTTTGAATCAATAAAATACACTATTAAAAAGAGGGGTTTTATCATATATACGATTTTCACGTTTATGGTCGTATACGTTAGCTCCGCAATTTATTCTCAAGTAAGTTTTTTTGTACAAGATGTATTAAATGTCTCAGGAGATAATATTCTTTCATCATTACCTATATTTGTTTTCATACTTGCAAGTTTGATTGGATATCCAATCGGTATGTTATTTAATAAAAAATATGGTGGTAAAAAGGCAATAATATACCTCTCATTTGTACCAATAGGAGGACTAATATTACTCACATTCATTTCAGATTTTATTGCTTCGAATATACTTTTATTTTTAATAGGGATAGGGTATGCTGGTGTAATGCTTCTCGTTCCAATTTTAATAATGGATCTTATTGATGAAGATGAACTTGAAACGAATCTTCGAAGAGAAGGTGCCTATTTTGGTTCCACTAGTTTATTTACAAAACCTGCTCAATCAATAGCAGCAGCTTTTGCAGGGTTAATATTGGTTCTAACAGGATATAATCAAGAAGGGGTTATTCAAACAGAGTTCGCTAAATTTGGTATAAAGTTAAATATTGGGTTAATTCCTGCAATATTTTGGATTATAGGAATAATAGTTCTGTTAAAATTCCCAATAGATGGGTCTACAAAAGAGTATAAAGAAATGAAAAAAAGACTTGAACTACTTCATGATAAAAAATTAGAATATTATTTAAACCAAAATAGTGAAAAATAAAAGGAATCTTATCTAATAACTTTTAGCAATATAAACAGTGCAATTTGCTGGTTTTCCACAGATTAAACAAGTTGCAAACTCATGTTTTTCCTCATCGACTCTTTTTCCCCGCACCAAACCTCCAATCTCCTTTTCAACTACCTCTGCACAGTGATAAGCATCCATATCAAGTGAACAGAAACCACAGCAGACTATTTTCCCCTGTTGAATTGCTTCTTTAGCAGAATCTATCTCATAGCACAACTCAATTTGAGATTCAAAGTCAATTAATGATTTTTTTTTAATTTCTTTTGTGTAGTTCTGAACAATCTCATTAACTTTCTTTTCTAATTCTTTTTCTTTCACGATAAATTTCTTACCATCATGTCTCTTTATTATGACTAATTGTTCCTTTTCGATCTCTCTAGGACCTATTTCAATTCTGATTGGGACTCCACGTAATTCCCAATAATAAAATTTACTTCCAGCAGATTCATCTGCATCATCAATCTTAACAGTGTATTTCTTTTTTAATGTTTCAAAAATTTCTTTAGCTTTAGCTAAAATCGGTTCCTCTTTTCCTTTAAACAAAATAGGAATGATAACAATCTGAATTGGAGCTAAATCAAAAGGTAAGACTAAACCTTTATCATCTCCCAAATACGCAATCATAGCTCCATAATTCCTACTTTGAGCAGGACCATAACAAGTCTGATAACCATATTTCTCTTTCCCATCTATGTCCACGAACTTTACATCAAAAGGTTTTGAAAATTTTTGACCTAAAAGATGTGTTGAAGGTAATTGCAGAACTTTTCCAGAACCCATTAGAGCATCAGCAGCGAAGGTTTTTTCTGCACCTGAAAACTTATCCCATTGAGGCCTCTCAAAAAAGATAATTGGAATACAACACTCATCTTGAAGCATTTGATATGTTGTTTCCATATCCTCCTTGACTTGCTCCATTGCGCCCTCCATTGTAGCAAATACATTATGTGATTCAATCCAATGAAATTCTCTACCCCTGAAGAATGGTCTTGTCATTTTTCCCTCATATCTCCAAACTTGGTTTGAGAGATATCTCTTAAATGGTAGATCTTTATAACTCCTTATCCATAAGGCATACATCTTGTATAATGCGGTCTCACTCGTAGGGCGTAGCGCTAAACGTTCTGGTAATTTTCCAGAACTGCCCGCTTCAGTTACCCAAAATACTTCTGGTGAAAAACCTTCAACATGGTCCGCTTCTAATTGAAAATTTGATTCAGGGATAAGAGAAGGCATTGTTAATGGTAAATGACCCTTTTTTTCAAGCAGATCTTCATATTTTTTATACATTTTCTTAATTGTAATTGTTGACCATTCCCTATATACAACAAAACCCTTGATATTATATCTAATATCAGCTAATTCTGCTTTATTAATCAATTCAGTGTACCAAGCTGAAAAATCTTCTTCTTTTGATACTGTTATTCCCGTAATAGGTGCTTCCTTTTTCTTTTTTGCCATAGTAAACCATCAAATATAATAATTCAAAAATTATATACTTTACGAGATTAAAGGGATTAATAAAATTTATTTTATCCTTAATTGAAAACGTCATTATCGACAAGATATCTTAAATTAAAAAATAATCAAAACATTTTTTTAATTTTTGTCAGGAATTAGTTTTGCATTAGTAATCACTAAACCAGGTTTTACTATCACGTAATATTTTTTAGACTCTAAATATTGCTTTAGTTCTGTTCCAATTTTAAAAAGAATCCCTTCATCTTTATCATCTGAAACTGTATAAGCAATAATTGACTCCGCTGATTCTAACTCCTTTTTGTATAATTCTGGAACTGTCATTATTGATACTTGGTTCGCCCCTCTAATTTTCGCAATTTTCTTGATTTCTTCCTCCAAAGAACCAAATGTAAAATACTGCTTACTTTTCATCAAGAATTTTTCTGAAATTATTTTCTCTAAATTTGCGCGTGAGGTTGGATCATAAAAAACAGTTAATTCTTGAGCACATATAGCTTTATATTTTCCTTCAATTAACTCTGTTTTATTATTTATGAACTCAATTAACTTATCATAATATTCTGGATCAATTTTTTGAAAGTTATCTATGTTTCTAACTAAATCTGTTAACTTATCAATCAAATCATAATAAAATTTTAAGATTGATTTAATTTCTAATTTATCTTTCATTTCTTTTATTTCAGGATAATATTTTTTAAGAATTTGGTTAATACTCTTGTTAAATTTAGCACAAACACTAGCTATATCATCAATAACTTTAACAGAATTTCTGTTTAATAGTTCAATTAAATGAGTTTCTAAACTTGGTAAATCTTCGAAAATTTCGGTGATCTTAAGCCTATATTTTTTTTCTATGTAGCTCATTCGTCTGTAAAAAAGATAAAAATCCTCCTATATAATGTTATTTTTATCATTAACAAGACAAAAATTTAAACCTTAGAATTTAATGGCATTTTACACAGCAATGAAAATTTGTACTGCTGTTATTACAACTCCAGTGACTATAGGTGAAGCAATGTGAATAAGAACTAATACAAAGAAGAAATTATAAGGACTAGTCGGATATATTTCAATTAAAAAATAAATGAAAATGGCAAATAAGTATATGAAAATTGAACTTTAAATAAAAATGTAAAAATAAAAAAAGAAAAAAAGGTTCTAATTGCCCAATTTGTGGAATAAATTCATTAGGTCTGCCAGATTACTGAAGCTTGCTTTTTATCTGCTTAGAACGGCTTCGTAAAGTGACTTCCGTAACTTTCGCGACTTCAGAAACTTCTGCTTGAGTTTTTCTGCAATTTCCGGCTTTTGCAGCCATATAAATTACACTTGCGGCTAAACCTTTAGGATCTTTACCAGTTCGTAATAATCCATTTTTGGAAGCTTCAACAAGCATATTAATAGCATGTTTCTGTGTTTCCATTGGTAAACCAAGGTCGTTCCCGAACCGAAATACCAATTGCTCCGCAGTTATGGGTTTATACTTCAAATTTAACTCTTTAAGCACTTCCTTTACTATCATTCCTAAAGAACGGTGTACAGTTCTTCTTGGAGTCATAGATGCTTCACATACCTCTTCAAGTAATCTTGGAAATTCATGTACTCTAATTGCCGCATATAAAGCAGCAGCAATGAAACCATCGATCGATCTTCCCATTGTTAATTTCTTTTTTGCTACAACGGAATAAATCTTCCATGCTGTTTCTTTTATATATTCAGGGATATTCATTTTAGAAGTAAGCATCTTTAATTTTGGTTTTGCTTCCCAGAAATTTCTTTCGATGCTTGAAATTAATGAATTTTGAATCTTGGATAACCTTGAAAACAAAGTCTTTCCTCGGGCGTTTATTAAGCGACCTTTTGAGTCGATCTTAGAGTTAGGGAGCATAGTACGAGGTCCAAATTCCCTCCATCGAGGTTCAGTACGTCTTCTCTTGTTTACTTCTTCCACTGTGTATGCTCTTCTCTCATTTCCGACTAAATTGCGACCAAAACTCATGCCACAATTCAAACATACATTATCCCCATCACGAGATTCAATACTAGGGTTACCACAACATTGAGTATCCGAATTACAACTAAGGTCCTCCGAATCTGCTTTTGTTGAACGTAGTCTATCTTTATAACTCATATCTGTTCACTTTTAATTATTTCTTTTCTCTGATACTAATCTTAATCAATATGGATATTGATCAACGCATTTTTTTTCTATGATTATGATGCTTATGATTAGTTTGGTATAAATTACTATCTGTTTTAAATTATAATTTTTATAATTTTGTAAAACATTTTTTTATTGACTATGTCTATTTAAGAAAAATCATTATTTAAATATTTAACTATATAAACTTGTTATCTGCCCGCGAACAGACGAAAAACGGGGATTTTCGTGGGATCTTATATATTATAAGGTATTGAAATTTTGTATTTTAATCAATATTCTTCCTATCTTTCAATAAAGGGAGTATTTGAGGGCCATTAGGTAATATTAGTATAGAGGCATCAGATCCATATTTTCCTAAACAATTCTTAATTGCATTCTCAACAGTCTTAGCATACTTCAAGCCAATATTACCAATCTCTTTTTCATTCAATTTTGAAATAACATATATATCCGCTTTCATAAGGATTCTAGCTAAAATCTGAATTTCCCATTGATCAGGAACAACTATCTCCTTATTCAGAATTTTTTCATAAATTTCCTTTGGAGTCATACCTGAAAAAATCAAATCTTTAAATTTATCTTGTCCAATCCCGACTCCCTCAGCACATTCATTCACAGAAATCAGCGTTCCTCCTTTTTTAGCGGCCATTTCTCCAATTGCCATACTTTTTACAGCTTGGTATAAATTTAGGTCTAATGGATAACCTCCATTTCCACATATTACTATATCGTAGGGTTTATTAATTTCTCTGAAGATATGTTTTAACTGGAAATCTACAAGTTTTTCATGGGCTTTCTCAAAATCCCCAGAAGCTACTTGAATAATTTTATGTTCTTCATTAATACAAACATTAACAATAAAATCTGCTCTAACTTTTTTGGATGTTTCACTTGAGTGTTTATGTAATGGATTTTCTTTATAAATTCCAAATCGGGCTGATGGTGAGGCAATATTTTCAGCAGAATGATTATATTGGATTGTTTCTGCCCCTGCAATTCCCGGAACTAACGATTTACGTCCACCAGCAAACCCAAAAAAGAAATGAGGTTCGACATAACCAGTTAAAATCCTCAAATCTGCTATATAATAAAGTTCATTTATCAAAACGGGATGACTATTTCCAATTACTCCTATCTTGATCAATGAATTATCATTGGTTGCTATATGATCAACTACTTTAATTCTATTTTTTAGATTTTCTCCTAAAATTCGTTCTAATTCATCTTCATGGGAGGTACGATGTAACCCTGTGGCAATTAGAATCGTTATTTGCTTATCAGCAATCCCATAAATATTTAATTCCGCTATTAAGGCTTCAAGAATTAGATGTGAAGGAACTGGTCGCGTTGCATCACTTGCAATAATACATACGGATTTTATTTTACCTTTTTTTTTAATTATCTCTTTAAGGTTTAAACTTCCTATTGGTTTATTAAGTGAATCCTTGATTTTTTGAATAGGATTCTCGATAGGTTTCTGTTTTGAAGGTTTGAAGACAGTTACATTCCATTCTGGATCAAGTGTTATATCAATACCTTCTTTTCCATAATCTAATTTTATGATTTTTCACTTTTCTTATGAATGATTTCTCGTGCTTTTTCAAAAATTTCAATCGTATTAACTCCAGCAGGACATTTAATTTGACATAGACCACATAAAGTACAAGTATGTAAAACATCAATTACCAAATCATTTAGTTCCAGATCACCATAAACTAAACCATTTAAAAGGCTTAGACGTCCCCTTGGACTATATGTCTCTAAATGATATTCAATTCTTGAAGGACATGAAATACAAAATCCACATCTCATACATTTTAATTCCAATATCTTATCTGTATGTTTTCTTAAGGTGCGTTTTTTGGTTTTTGTAATTAAAACCCTAGTATCTCCTTTTCCAATTCCAGGATTTAAGATCATGTTGGGATCAAAAAGATTTTTAATTTGAGCCATTAAATCAATGACACTTGGCTCATGTTCAAGTTTTAGATATGGCGTTTTAATTTTACCAATTCCATGTTCACCTGTTAAAGTTCCCCCTGCAGGTATTATAATTTCTCGGTATAAATAATCTATTGCTTTTTCAAAATCTTTTACATCTTGTTCATCATTTTCATTAAATAAGAATGTAGGATGCAAATTTCCTTCCATATGACAAATAATTGCGACTAATAAGTTTTTAGCATTAATTTTTTTTGGAATATCCTCGATTTTTTTTATAACTTCAGAAAATTTAGAAATCTGAATTGTACAGTCTTCAACACATGTATTTGGTCTAACTCTTGAAAGAGCTGGGAGATTAGCTTTCCTTGCTAGGATTAACCTTTCTCTTTCCTCTTCATTCATAGCTACTTTCTGGAATATAGGTTTTTTTTGGATGATGATATCAAACATAATAGCAAATTCTTCATCAACTTCTCTTATAGAATTTCCATCCATTTCTGCTAATAATACATATCCATTTGGAAAATCTGCAAATTCACCACCTAAATATTCAGTGACAGCTTTTAAAATTAGTTTATCCATGAATTCTAACAAGTTAGGTACAATCCCACTTCTTCTCAATTCTATAACAGCATCTTTTAAATCATCTACATTATCAAAAATGAATACCCCTAACTTCCGTGTTTTTGGTAAAGGCCTAATCCTTAAGCCAATTTTTGTGATAACTCCGAGTGTGCCTTCAGAACCGATAAATAAGTCTTTTATATTATAAGAAGATACTGATTTTAAAACTTTTGACCCTAAATTCATTATATTTCCGTTTGGTAATACAACTTCCAAATACATGACATAATTTTTAGTAACGCCATATTTAAATGCTTGAATGCCACCAGCATTGCTCGCGACCATTCCCCCTATAGTAGCAACGGAACTTGAACCAGGATCTGGAGGAAAGAAGTATCCATATGGTTTTAAAGTTTCATTCAATTCATCACAGATTACTCCAGGCTCAACCTCTACAAAATTATTTTCAATATTTATTGTCAATATCTTATCCATTTGGCTTAAATCTAAAATTATGCCCCCATAGGGACTTAATGAACCAGATGATAAACTCGTTCCACTCCCTCGAGGAGTTACTGGAATTTTATTTATATTTGATAATTTTAATATTTCAGAAACTTGTTTAACATTTTGTGGAATTAATATCAAATCTGGAACCCAATCTTTGTTAAAAATTGAACAACCGAAAGCGTAACTATACCTAATTTCATACTCATTAAAGAAAAATTTCTCTCCAACAATTTTTTTAAATTTTTTTGATAATTGTTCTGAAATTTTATTATAATATAGATTCATATTTCCAAAATTTAGGTTGAGGTCTTATAATATTTAAGAAATCTTTGAAATAATATATTTTCTAAAATGATGTCAAATCTCATCATTTTATTTCTATAATCGAAAAAAATTTAAGACTGATTTGATTTTTTAATAATGAAAAAGAAAATTAGTAAATTACAAAAGGAAAAATTAATGAACCCAACTGAGAAGAAGGAATCAACCAACAAGGATAATTTTGAAGAACTTCCACTTATTAATAAAAACCCATTACTTACTTCGAATAATTTAGATAATATAATTAAAAATTTATCAAAACCACGATTCATGGGATCAATTCATATGAAAAAGGAAACAAGAACTATTTCTAACTTGGTGGAAAACCTTGTAGAAAGTGAACTGAAATCTAAGATGACTAATTCCATAAAAAATACATTATTTAACCCAGTAACAAAGATTTTGATAATGTTAGCAATCATTTTTAATCTTGTCTGGCTACTCTTTATTTATGTATTATAGAACAATTCCATTAAGTTAACAGAAAAACCAGAAAAATCAAAAAATGATAATATTACTTGTAAAGCATATTTAATTTCTCTTTATTAAATTTAAAAGGTATATATATTTTTCAAGATTAGATTTTAATATCCATTACTTATATTTTTATTTCAAATATTATATGAAAGGGTAATATATAATTGATCTACGATGTTTTAATTATTGGAGGCGGCGTTACCGGTTGTTGCATTGCTCGTACGCTTTCAACATATGATTTAAATATTTGTTTATTAGAAAAAGAGGCGGAAGTCGCTTCTGGAACTACTAAGGCTAATTCTGGCGTAATACATGCAGGGTATGCATCTCCTAGAGATTACATTAAAAGACACTTATCTATTAGGGGAAATAAAATGTATACACAAGCAGCAGAGGAATTGAATTTCCCTTTCAAACGAATTGGTTCGTTTGTTGTAGCGTTAGAGGATAATCAGATTAAACAGTTGGAAGAAGAAAGAAAAAAAGGGACTGAGGATGGTGTTCCTAGATTAGACGTAATTTTAGATAAAAAAAAAATAATGCAAATGGAACCCAATTTAACTGATGAGGTTGTTGGTGTGTTGCATGCACCGTCCGCAGGTCTTGCTAGTCCTTATGAGTTAACATTCGCATTAGCTGAAAATGCTGTTATGAATGGAGTAAAATTTTTCAGAAATCATGAAGTTATTAAAATTAAACATCAAGATTATATTTTTACTGTACGGACATATGCAGGTGAATTTCAGAGCAGAAATATTATTAATGCTGCTGGATTACACGCGGCGAAAATTTCTAGAATGTTAGGTTTGGATTATTTTAGCATAATGCCAAGAAAGGGCGAATATATTCTTTTTGATCGTAACGCGATTCAATTAAATAAGATCCTATTCCCAATTCCCACTAAAGTATCAAAAGGAATTTTAGTCTGTCCTACATTGCATGGAAACACATTTGTAGGTCCTAATGCTCAAAATATAACTGATCGTGAAGATATAGCAACAACTACAGCAGGTTTAAAAGAAATTTTGGAAGGTGGGATGAAACTAATCCCTGGTATCCCCGCAAGAAGTTCTATTAGAAATTTTGCTGGTTTAAGAGCTGTTCCAGATACATATGATTTTATTATTGATAATACTGATGTATACGGGTTTATTAATGTAGCAGGGATTTTATCACCAGGTCTTACAGCAACATTTGCAATTGCAGAAAAAGTGGTTGAATTTCTTGAATTATTAGGTGTAGATTTAAAAGTTAAGGAAGATTACAACCCCATTCGCCCTAAACCAGAAAGACTTCAAGATTTTACAAAAGAAGAACTCGATAAAAAAATACAAGAAGATCCAGCATGGGGTAAAATCATATGTAGATGTGAAACAATTCCAGAAAAAGAAATAATAAATGCAATTCATGCTCCAGTTGGAGCTAATACCCTGGATGGAATTAAATTCCGCTGTCGACCAGGCATGGGCAGATGTCAAGGAGGATTCTGCCGGCCTCGAGTCATTGAAATCCTTTCAAGAGAACTGAACAAATCATATGAAGAAATTACAAAGATGGGAGAAGATACTAATATTTTAGTAGGAAAAACAAAAGATTTCGTATTAAAAAATAAAAGAGGAGGACCTCGGGGAGAATGAAAAAATATGACGTAGATGTTGCTGTTATAGGTGGTGGATCTGCAGGGTTAGCTGCTGCTATAGTTGTTAAAAAAGCGGAATTAGATGTTTTAATTTTAGAAAGGGATAAAGAATTAGGAGGAATAACGCTTCAATGCATTCATAATGGTTTTGGACTATATGAATTTGAAGAAGAATTAACTGGTCCTGAATATGTTCAAAGATTTATAAACCAAGCTAAAGATTTAAACATTCCTTCTAAATTAGAAACTATGGTAATTGAATTTACTCCAGATAAAACAATATACGCAGTAAATAATAAAGAAGGGCTTATTGAGATTAAAGCTAAAGCCATTATCCTTGCTATGGGATGCCGCGAAAGAACACGGGGAGCAATTAATATACCTGGTTTTCGACCTGCTGGAATACTTACTGCCGGACAAGCTCAAAGATTTGTAAATATTGAAGGATATTTGCCTGGCAGAACTTTTGTTATTTTAGGAAGTGGGGATATCGGTATGATTATGGCGCGTCGTCTAACATGGGAAGGTTGTGAAGTTAAAGCTGTCGTGGAAATTCAACCTTACGTAAGTGGATTAATAAGAAATGAAATTCAATGTTTAGAAGACTATGGAATTCCATTAATAACCAGTTATACAATAACAAAGATACATGGAAAGGAGAGAGTTCAAGGGGTGACAATATCAAAAGTAGATAGAAATTTCGATAGAGTTATTGGATCTGACAAATTTATTGAGTGCGATACATTATTACTATCTGTTGGTTTAATTCCTGAAAATGAGCTTTCAAGGGAAGCAGGAGCAGAAATTTCAAAGATGGGGGGTCCAGTTATAGATAATAATTTAGAAACTACCAATGAAGGAGTATTTGCATGTGGTAATGTTTTGCAAGTTCATGATTTAGTTGATTTGGTTACTGCAGAGGCGAAACGTGCAGGACTAAATGCCGTTGAATATGTAAAAGAAAGATATGATAAAAAAGTTGAAAAAAAAGACCAAATAATTTGTACTTCTGGTGAAAATGTTAGTTATATAAAACCTGATTTGATTAATCGAACTGATCTCTCCAAAGATATTATTTTTACTTTTAGAGTTAAGCGACCAGATCGTAGACTTTTAATTCAATTTAAAGATGGTAAAAACAAAATTGTTTACAAAAGAAAGAAAATATATGTTATTCCGAGCGAAATGATTGAATTGAAATTAAATTTAAGCGAACATCAAATAGATCCTGATTGTAAAAATTTGGAGGTTGAAGTAATCCCTCGACCAGAAGTACTAATCGAGGAAGATTAATTACGAACGGAGGTAATGAGAAATGTCAGCTAAAATTAAAGAAAATGAACTTCCCGAAGGATTTAAGGATATAAGATGTATTATTTGTCCAACTGGATGCCTTGTTCATGTTGAAAACATTAATGGAGAATTAATTATGGAGGGTCATTCTTGTAAAAGAGGGGAAGAATATGCAAGAGAGGAATTCGTTGCCCCAAAAAGAATTCTTACTACAACAATGCAAGTAGAAAATGGATTCTTGCCCTTGATACCAGTCAGATCAGATAAACCAATTCCAAAAGAAAAATTAAGAGATACATTAAAAGAAATTGCTAAAACTGTTGTTAACGTACCTATCAAAATGGGGGATATTTTAATCGAGAATGTGTTAGGGTTGGAAATTAATATTATTGCTAGTAGAGATTTAATTGAAATTTAAAACTATTTTTACTCTTTAAATTTCAATACGTCAGACTTTTTAATTATTACGATTTTTTAATTTTTTTTTTAAGATATTTATCGACTAAAGCGCTACATGTATCTCCACTATTTAAAACAGTAGAAACACCCCCTGCTGGCATTGTCCATGCTCCAGTTAGGAAAAGATTAGGTATTGGGGTCTTTTGAGATATTTGATTTAACATCATCTGATCTGGTGTCATTTCCCAACCAATAAAGGACCCATTTCTGTTGGATGTATATCTATTTAACGTGATTGGGGTAGCAATTTCTAGAACTTCAATATATTTATCAAGATCGGGGATGTTTAACATGCCTTCAAGCTTTTTAATAAAATTTTCTCCTATTTTGGATTTTAATTTTTTATAATTTTCACCCCTTTCTCCTCCATCTTTTTCAATCTCTTTTAAAAAAGAATAAGGAAGAGCATAATAGATTGATGATAAAACGGTTTTTCCTTTAGGACAACATGTTGAATCGATATTACTATATAAGGTTATTGCTGTAGAGGGGAATTTAGAAAAATCAAGCGTTTTAGCAATTTCTCGTAATTCATCAGTTGTTTGATCTTCAATAGTGTTTGAAATCCATAATTCGTAATCCTTGAATCCTCTTTCATTTAAATCTAAATTCAACCCGATGTATATACATACAGCAGAAAATCCAGGTATTCTATTAACAATTTTTTCGTAATATTTTTGTGGAAAAGCATTTTTTGGGCAAATTTCTGTTACTAAATTAGTAACATCACAATTTGCTATTATTGTTTTAGAACTATAAGAATTAGTCTTTCCACCTTTGTCAATACAAGTAATTCCGGAACACAAATTTCCTGAAAAATTAATCCTTATAACTTCATTAGATAATAATAATGTCCCACCATTTTTTATGTAAATATCTGCTAAAGCTTGTGAAAAGAAGCCAGATCCTCCTTTAGGATAGTAAGCTCCTTCTAAATAATATGAAAAAATCCCCGCGATAAAAATTGATGCGCTCATTTCATCAGGAGCTAAACCAAAAAATCCTCCTAACATGGTGATTAAATTTTTGCATATGGGGTCTTTGATACAAGGATCTAAAATTTCAGAGACAGTTTTATTCAAAATTTTCATGAAACGGATAAATGAGAAGAAATACCTAAACCATGTAAAAACCTTTCCAAAAAAACCTTTATTTAACCAGGAAATCATAAAATTATAGACTTTATGATATTTCTTGTAGAATTTTCTAATATTTCTAGTCTCATGAGGGAATAATTTAATTAACTGCTCAATAAAATCCTCAATATCGGGGGCTACAATGAGATCCATATCTTTTTGTGGACATTTCCAATGAAATAATTCTTTTAATTTTATGAATTCCACACAATTTTCAGCTTCAAATTTCTTTAAAATATTATATATCATACCTCCTTTTTCACAACCATTTAACATATGGAGAGAGCAATCAAAAATGTAGTCTTTTCTTTTAAAATTTGTACAATACCCTCCTGGTTTAAAATGTTTTTCAATAATTAAAACACTATATCCACTTTTTATTAAAATATTACCTGCGCCTAATCCTCCCATTCCAGCTCCAATAATTATAATATCATAATCATATGAGTTTATATTTTCTTCCACATATTTCAAGTTGCGTCAACCTAGTTTTATTTTAATGTTAATTGACTATAATATCCCTTTAAGTCACTTTTTACAAAGATCAATTAAGAAAATTTGATTCTTCAAGCATACTATAAAAAGAATTAAAAATTTAATAGTTTAACATTTGAAGGTTTACCTAAATTTATTATAAATCGTTCTTATTGATATTTTCATTTTGATAAAATATATAAAATCAGATTAAGATTAAATTGTTAAAAATAATTTCATAAAATTTTAAAAAAAACATAATTTTGGAGAGATTTTTTTGTCTGAATTTGAACAAAAAGTATTGAAACTACTTGAAAATATTAATGGTAAATTAGATAAATTATTAAAAACTGAACCTACTCCTGTAATTTCTGCTCCAACGACTTCAGTTACACCTTCTCCGGCAGTTACTTCAGTTAAACCTTCAGCAATTCTTAATAAACAAGAGGAAGAAGCACGAATGGAAGAAAAACCTCCTGTTGAAGGTAGAAGAGTCTGTCCTGAGTGTGGGGGGACTTCTTTTGCCACACATGAAGACAAGAATCAAGTATTACACCAAATGGGCGGTGTAAAGATATACGCGAAACGATATGTATGTAAAAAGTGTGGTTGGGAAGCGTAATAGACATTTTGGAAAGGTTCTTAAACAAGGAGCTTTAGATCTTCAACATCTTTTTTTTTAACTTTTTTTTATATTTTCTTAAAAATAGGACATTTTTATTTGAACCCAATTTATAATTCTTCTGAGTTAGATTTTTAATTTCACTTTGCTTTAAGTTCTTAATTAGAAACGTAATAAGGTACTTGTGGTGTAAAATTAAATTCCCCAAAGAAGAATTAAAAAATATATCCAATATATTAGAAACTTCATTTTAAACAATTTTACAGCTCAAAAGATTCCATATTCCGCACAGATAGAATTAACTTTACGTTGTAATGGTAAGTGTTCATTCTGCTCAATTCATTCTTTGCCCGAATCTATTTTAGGTACGGATATGACTACAGAACAAATAAAATATCTTATTGACGAGATTGCGAACTTAGGAGTACTTGCTCTTTCTTTTACAGGGGGAGAACCAACTTTAAGAAAAGATCTTCCAGAATTAATATATTATACTGGAATAGAACATGGTTTTGTGAATGCAATGGCAACTAATGGATACTTATTACCAAAATTATTTAAAGAACATAAAATTGAAGGATTAGACTTTATACTAATCTCACTAGATTACCCCACTGCGGAACTTCATGATAAAATGCGAGGACTTAAGACATTTGATAGAATTATTGAATCCATTTACTTAGCAAATAAACGCGATATCAAAGTCATTATCAGTACGGTAGTTATGAAAGATAATATTCATCTTATGGATGATATATGCCAATTAGCTGAAAAACTAGGTTGTTCACTTGAAATATACCCCTGTGAAGATATCATCAGAGATTATCCTAATAAAAGTTATTATATCCAAGAAATTCAAGATATGATACCTGATATATCTATTTGGGCGAATCAAATTCGAATTTTAAAAAAAAAATATCGTAATATTTTAACAGACTCAGTCAGCATTGAAGTAGTTGAGAAAGGTTTTGGAGGGTATCCGCTATATAGTCAAAAAACATTGCGTTGTCATGTAGCTGAAGCTTATTTATTCATAAGTCATGATGGGTTTATTAGTTATCCTTGTAAACTTCACCCTATAAAAAGATTTAATGCTCTAAAATATCCTATATCAGCAATTTATAATTCTCATGAAGTAAAAGAAATAATGAAAATGCATGATAATTATCGTTTCTGTGATAATTGTCGCTTAGGATGTGCTATAGCATCGTCAATACCGACTCGTTGGAAAACTCTTTATGCTAAATATATTAAAGGATTTATAGATGGGGGCTTAAGATAAAAAAGAGAAATTATTCCATTTTATTTTTTCATCACTATATTAGCCTTGATTTAAAAGAAAAATCAATTCATAAAATTTAATTTCAAACACATTTTTCCTAATATAGTGATAGGATAATGTCAAATGTAGTCATTATTATTCAAATTCTGTTCGTAACTATTGGTATGATCATATTAGGGATGATTCTTAATTATTTTTTAGGATTAAGAAAAGAAGCTCAAAGAGAAATGAGGAAAAAGGCATTGAATCTACAAGAACGTATGAGAAATGCTCAACTTTTAGGTGATTATCAATTAATGGCACAAACACAACAAGAATCAATTCAGTTTATGAAACAGATGATGAAAAAACAATTTATTCCCATATGTATTAGATGTGTATTTTTTCTTGGTATTTTTGCAGTTCTTGGAATTATTTATTCAGATTATGACTCTGGAATATTACCCTTTCCACTTCTCATTTTTGGCAGTGGTTGGGTTGCTATTTACATTATCTTCTCAATTAGCATTTCTTTAATAATATACGGGGTAAAGAGATTATATAAGAAAATTACAGGGAAAGGAACAAAATCACAGAGTTATTTAAAAGAACTCATGGGAATAATTTCACCCACTCAACAAAATACAGAATCTCCGTTTCAAATTTCCTCCAGCCCACAATATCAAATGATTGATTCTGGTGATGTCACTGTTGAGCAAAGGAATGAGGACTTATCACCTAGAAAAGATTCCTGGAAAGAACGTATAGAAGAATAGAATAATTCAATTATTTAATTTGTTAATTGTTTTTATCTTAAAATAACAATGAAGCGAAATTTATTATTAAACCTAAGTTTTATAGCTATATTTATAATTTCTATAATTTTATCTTTTATATTTGATTTCTTTTTTTTTATCCCCTTTATTTGTTTTTTACCCTTTTCATTTAGAACAAGTTATCGAAACAAATTTAATTTTGAAAAAAGTGTTACTGATAATTCATCTGACCAGAATTTTAAACATTTAGAAAAACAACATTGTCCTAAATGTGGAGGAGAAATAACGAAATCAATTGCGAAATTTTGCTATCATTGTGGAGAAAAATTAAATAATATATAATATGAAGTAAGTTATGGTTGAAGAGAATGATATAAAAAGACAAATGACCCTCTATTTTGTCTTTGCTGCTGCTATGATTGGACTCAATTATTTAATACAAAAATTAAATCAATTAGTAATTGCTCCCATCATTTGTCAAAATTATGGTACAATCGAATTTTTCCATGTATTTTATTGCTCAATTGAACCATTTAATATGCCAGAACTTATTGGCTCTATCTTCGCAGTGGGAATTACTTATATCATAAAATTCTTTTTAGATAAATTTATAGTCTTTCAGAAATCTAGAACTGAATTAAAAGAAACTTCAATAGAATTTATGAAATATTTTGGGTTTGCCATACTTACAACCATAGAAAATATTGGAATTCAATTTTTATTAACAAATTTTCTCAGTACACAACTCGAAATAAGTTTTATTATCGCATTATCTATTGGATATATAACAAAATTTTTCTTGGATAGGCGATATGTATTTAAAATTGAAGAAGAAAAAATTGAAAAATAAAAAAATTTAATAGATCAAATGGTGATTTTAAACATATGTCAGAGAAAGATCGTGAGGAAGATAACGATCAATCTATCGTAGATGCCCTCTCAACTCTCGGCTGGGTCGAAGAAACTGAAGAAGAAAAACCTTTAGAACCTGAAGATAATTTCGAAGAGCAACTTAAATTCTTTATGGAAGAGAATAAAAGATTAATAGGAGAGATGCATAAAAAAAATGAAAAAATTCAAAACTTAGAAGAACAAGCCCAGAAATTTTCTCAAAAAGTAGAAGATAAAGAAGTTCAGAACCAAGCAGTGCAAAAATTATATGAAACCATTGAGAATAAAAATGATGAGATTGAAAATTTAAATTCCCGTCTAAATGAGGAAACTACAAGATTAAACAAAATAATACATGATCAAGTTGAGAAGATCAAAAGTATAACAACCCAAATTGAAAGTATCCAATCTGATCAAACTGAAAATCAAGAATTGGTTTCTAAACTAAATGGAAAAGAGGTAATTATTAAAGAATTAAAAGAACAATTAAAATACCTCGAGAAGGATTCAATCCAAAAATCTAAGTTCGATAAAGTTGAAGTTCTTTTAGAAAAAAAAGACGAAATTATTACCGAAAAAGAGAAAATCATTTTTAACATTGATAATGATTTAAAATCTGCTAATCAAAAAATTCATGATCTTCAGCAACAGTTTGAAACATTCAATTTAGTAAAAAAAGATCTAGAAAAAAAAATTGAGCGAAATAAAGCTTTAGTTGTAGAAATTGAAGAATTAAAGCAAAAAAATATCACCAACAAAGAATTTATAGAACACCTCGAAGAAAAATTAGAAGAAGCACACAAAAAATCGGGGAACCTTACTGGTAAATTCGAATTAGAATTCGCGAATTTGCGAAGCATGCTTGATGGTAGAGGAGAGGAGATTAAGAGTTTAAATGAAAAGTTGAAAGAATTACAGAGTTTAAAAGATGAATTAGAACAAACAGGAGAGAAGATTTTAAGTGATATGCAAAACATCAAAGATGAGAAACTAAAATCTGAATTAGATCTCGAAGAAAGAAATAAAGAAATAATCGAATTGAAGAAGAGAATCAAATTAATGCGTAGAGATATGCAGAAATCATAAAAATATCGTTCATTACTAATTTTTTATTTGTAATTATTAAAAGAGTATGATCCTAAAAAGTTAGTATTTACTTTTATTTTTTATGTATTTCACGACATTATTTGTGATTTCTCCCGCTTTATCTTCATATCTCGTAAATGTCCTCATAAATTGAACTGATTATTATCTTAGTTCATCTTTCTTTGATACTTCCTAAGAGCAATTTTCGTTAAAACCTTAAACCTTAAATTCGTAGAAAACAAACTAATATTATGAAAGAACAATTAAATGACGGGATAGAATTAGAAGTCCGTGAGCATTCAGACGCAGACTTTTACCCGGAGACTTGTCCCTTCTGTTATACAAGCGATTTAAGAAGGCACACTTATAAGGTGAGAACTATTCAAGATTTAGGTTCGCCCCGTATTTGTCGTAGGATACGATATGAACGAGTGTATTTTAAGTGTAAAAACTGCAAAAAAGTGTTTGGTATTGAGCATCCTTTAATACCTATCGGCTCAAATTATATGCCTGGGGTCATTGAGTATGCCGTTTCTAGGGTTCTTGAACGAGGAGACTCAATTCGGCGAGTTGTGAAAGATTTAAAAGAATTACACCATATTAAAGTCTCTGTAGTGTCTGTGGAGAGATGGGTTAATAAACATGGTAAAAAAAATAACCTTAAACCAGATTTAAGCGAAGAAGAACCTCCAAAACAATTCTCAGGGTTTATGTCCGTAGATGGAACGTTTAAATCGGTTAAAACAAAAAAAAACGACCAAAATTTGGAACTTTAAAAAGTGGACTACTACTTGCCACTGATTCCTTTAATAACAAACTTCTTGCTGGAGCATTAGTTTCAAGTGAAAATGAAACTGAAACCTCGTTTTTTTTACAATCCCTAAAAGATTGGCTCCCAAAACCCGTAAAATTCATGACTATAGATTTTTCAGCCCGTATTGAATCGGGGGTGAATAAAGTTTTTCCTGATATAACTATTCAGAAATGTGTATTTCATGCAATTCAACTTCTAACAAGAGGGTTGATAAAAGAATTTACGAGAGTAAAGAATGAACGATTATTGGCTCATATTAAAGAGTGGAACTATTTACGCAGGAGTTCAATTACTCTGGAAAAGGGTGAAGAGGATGCGCCCCAACTAAATTTAGAGTTTAAGGATACTACTTACGCGTGGAATATTTATCGAACATTGAGATCTATTTTATTAAGAAAAAGTTCTCACGATATAGGATATCAATTAGGTCAATTTCACTCGGCATCTAAGTTCAAGAGATGGAAAGGAACACGAGTATATCTCCAAAAATATGAGGTTATTTTTACTGATAGAAAGTTTAAATTTAGCGATAAAGGTCTTAAATACGTTATCCCTAAAATTTACAAAGCCTGGAGAGGAGCAATAAGGGAACTTCGCTTGGAGCTTGAAACATCTAAGAGTTATTACAATAAAATGAAATATCTCATCCTGATGAATCCTCAAAATATGAAACGATATCACAAGATTAAACTTACTAAATATTTAAAAATGTTTCCTTGGTTGCGTTCCTATCGTCAAATTATTGTAAAGTTCTATTATCAGTTTCGCCTCCCTCTTGAGAAACATCCTTCATTTAACTTTTTAACCCGATTACTATCTGAAAATTGTCATGCATGGTTAAGGAGTGCAATTAATACTTTAATAGAAAACGAGGAAAGCATTTTTCAGTATAAACATCTTTATAAATCAAATCCTAGGATTAAGACGGTTAAATCTATAAAAGTTGTAAACGAATCCAGTAATAGAGTATTAAATCAATTATTTCAAACTCAATATGGGATGCGAACTATTGAAAATATAAGAATGCGAGTTGCTAATAGGTTGGATTGTCCCATTTTTATCTCTCCTAGTCTATTAGAAAAAATAAAATAATGAACTAAATCTTAAGGATCATACTCT
>JAZGEW010000056.1:0-30185 GCA_036478875.1 Promethearchaeia archaeon
AAATATATATTAATTGAGAAACAGTAAAAAAAAGGTTAAGAATAAAGGAGTTGATTCAATTGTCTAAAAATAATGAAAATTCTAACAAAAAAACTAATGAAACTCAAAAAAATAATAGTAAAGAACATGAACCTAAAGATAAACCAATATACGTTAAAGTAAGCGATGAAACAAGGGGTTTGATTGATAAATATAAACAAAAAGGAACTACTATTTCAGATTTAATAAGAAATGCTGTTAAATGTTATGATGATTTTAACTCAATCTCACCAGAAATACATGCTATTGTCGAAAAATTTAAAGAAGTAGATGAACCTGATATTTCCTTTATTGAACGGGCAATTAAATACTATGGAGACCAAAAGGCTTTGGATAGAGATCTATGGGTTCGTGCCAGAGATGAGATGAAGATGATGCTTATAGGAAAAACAACCTTTAATCAACTTATTCATGCTGCTGAAATACCAAAAGAGAGTTTGGAAAAACCATGGCATAAGAACGTCGCTATCGATTTAATATTATGGTATAATGAAGCAAAACCGCTTAAAAGTCTCTCAATAGAAGAAATAATAAAAACTATACAAAAAGTGTGGGTTGTGGCGAATTATTTTCACACAATTGATGTTGTAAAAGAAAGCGAAGATGAATTTCATATGCTCTTTAGACATAGGCAAAATAAACGTTATAGTTCTTATTGGTTAGGATATTTCACAGAATTGTTTATGTCGGAAGAAATGCATTTTAAATGTGAAGTCGAGGGCCAAGCTTTTGATGAGTCTGTTTCAATAATAATTAAAATAGGATATAAAAAAGAATAATTAAATTTTTTGTGTTTTTCTCTTAATCTGGAGTAAATTGCTTCTTTAGTTCTTCTTTTTCTCCATCATAATCATACAAATCATACCAATCCCATATTTTAAGGGCAAAATCTGCGAAAGCATAACCTTGAGCAGTAATGATATTACCATCTTGTATTAATCTTGTTTTCACATAGGTTTCTCTCGGAAAAGGATCTACTTCATTTTTTTCTTTATATGCTTGGGGTTCTGCAGAGGTTGTATAATTTTTTCCCTTTAAGATACCACTTTTTGCAAGAAATTCAGGTCCCGCACAAATTGCAGCTAACAATTTTTTTTCTTCATTGAGTTGTTTAATTAATTTTTCAAGTTCGGGTTTTATTATTCTTGTACCTCCTCCAGGAATTATTAGACCCTCAACATCTTTTATACCATCGATTTCCGAAACTGTTTTATCTGGATTTATTTTTAATCCTCCAGAACTATAAACTGGTGTTTTCTCATATGCTATATAAGTTACTTTGTAATTATCATCTTCATTTAAGACCGAACAAGTAAGCACAGTTTCAAAATCAGCAAATCCATCATAAATAAAACATAATACTTCTTTCATAGTTTATTTCATCCCTTAATTTAAACTTAATCTAACTCTTGGAATTCTTTTTCTGAAGGATGAGCGATTTCTTTCTCTTTGCGTGTATCATGATAACAAAAATCACAATATTCATCCTCCATCATTTTAGTTTTTGTTCTCTTAAGAATGAAATTTGGATTGAGATTTTTAGCATTTTCAAAATCTGTATAGCACATTATAGCATAACTAAGTTCAGGATCAAAATCTTTCATCACTTCTGCCCATCTACATTTTTTAACTTTATATAGTAGTTTCTTATCATCTAAGACTTCAGCAACAACATCTTGAGTCTGCCATCTTTCAGCATTAACTCTAAAACGTTCAATTATCCCCTCAAGAGTCTCAAGATATCTACTTGGATCTTTTCTTGAATGAATAATATCATCCGCCATTCGTTTAATATAATCAATTGCTTCCTTATGAGACATAATTTCTAATAAAGAAATCATAAAAGAATATTCAAAATGGTTAAAAGTACGTACGAGATCTATAACATCAATCTCAGCTTCTTCATCAATGGATTCTTGCTTATTTTTTCTATAATTTACTAGAGATAAAGCAGCATTTATACTTCCTTTAAGTAATTCAGGATATTGCTGAAGGATCTGATAATCTGTATCAATGGAAACACCAAAGTCTTCTTCATTACTATACTTGGAATTTAAATAATTAACTATTGTAATTAATGAATCTGGATTGTTTTCTTTTAGACCCTTTAAGAAACTTTCAAGACCTGTTAGGCAAGCAGTAATTACATCACTAACCTTATAACTGACTTTCGCGTTCTCATTATATGAAAATTTAGCTTTTTTCATCTTTTCAAATCCTCTTTTTATTTTCAAGAGTTTCTACGATCTCCTATTTCTTCGCTTAATCATATCAGAATAATTAAAACCGCATGGAGTCAGTCGAAAATTCTCAACTTTTTGTAATATATCACTTTCTTTTCTGATATTTTGTATTTTTACAGCTTTCTTGAGTTTTTCTTTTTTATCTTACCTAAAAATATGGAACATATTTTATCAATATCTTTTTTGTTATGAATTCAAAAGTATTAGCTCTATAAATAGATTAAGATGTTGAAGTTATACTGAAGTACAAAGCTGAAAATGAACTATCATATCAACTTATAAAGAGAACTCAATTTTGGGTAGAAAAAATAAGGAATTTAAGATTTTTTTTCTAACTCCTCAATTTCAGCTAATAGCTTTTTTTTTTTTTCTTTCGATTCTTCTCGCATTTTTACTCCACAAAAACATGTGTTTGTCGCACGTACCCCTCTATCTATACTCTCTCGAGCTAAATCATATTTTCCTAATCCTTTATAACATTTAGCCAATTGAAAATGAGTATTATAAGTAAAATGCCCCAAAGGATCAAACTCTAACGCTTTCTGAAGTACTTTTATTGCTTCCTCGTAATCACCAAATTCAGTCAAAGCCTCCCCGTAAGAGTCATGAAAATTTCCATCTTCTGGATTAAGCTCTGTTAATTGTTCGCCCGCTTTTACTGCCTCTTTATTTTCCCCAAGATATAAATGGTAATAAACCTTGTTATTTAACGCTTCGAAATCTTTCGGATTTTTCTCATATAACTCATCAATGATTTCTAATCCCTTATTATAATCCTCCCTCTTTTTATAGAGGTAAGCCTTATGGGTTAAAAGCTTTGACTCCTTCTCTGGAAAAAGCTTTATCCCATCATCAACTAACTCCAAAGCTTCATCGATTTTCCCATAATCATATAAAATATTATATTTCATAAAGTGTATATTTACATCCTTATGATCCAAGCCAAGAGCCGTATCAATCGACTCAAGGGCTTCATCAAATTTCTTTAGTTGATTAAGAACATAACTCTTAAAATGATAATATATTGCAGCATTTTTCTTATTCTCCTCTAAAGAAATCGCTTGATCTATATCATCTAACACTTGATCCACTATAACTTTCTCCGTATCTATTTTATAGATAATCTTATAACCATAAATTAAAGCTTTTGTTATATAAGATAAAGGATGTTCAGGATAAAAATCACTCATCCTTTCACTTATCTTAAGAGCTTTATTAAACTCAGCTAAGGTTAAATGATTATAAACCAAAATATAATTATAGGGAATAAATAGTTCTTCATCTCTTTTATTTGGATGATCTTTAAATTCCTTCTTTAAAAAGAGAATAGCTTCTTTATGACGATTTGATACACTTAATACAAGTGATTTCAGGAACAGCAAATCTATATTTTCAGGTTCCGATTCAATTTTTTTATTGATTTTTTTAAGTGCTTCTTCAAAATTACGTGTCTTCATCATGTGTTTAGCATCGTAAAGCATTTTTTCAAGTTTTGGGTCTGAAAAAAGATTTAAAACTTTTAATGTAGTAAAATCTATGTAATACTTGAATTGTGCCTGTTCCACCAAATCATAGTTTGAACCATACGATTGGAATACTTCGGGGATATCACGCCACGCTACAGCCTCCATCTTATCCAAAGTATCCACTAACTTTCTTTCTGTCTCTATTCTATAAGCTAAATATTTAATATACTCTGGAAGAAAACCTTTAAGTGACTCTTTCAGAGCTGAATTAAATAAGGAATCACAAATCTCATCCAAAATAGAATTAACTGTATAATCTAAACTCAATGTACAAGTTCCATTAGGAGTATTTTCATATAATTTTTTCAAATATGTAAACTTAGTAACGTGATCCTCTGTGATCGCACTTAAAACCTTCTCGATCTTCTCATTTGCTTGAAAAAAATAAATTTTATCTTCATGAACTTCTAAACGAAAAAATTTAACTGGATAAACCTTCTTCTCAACTATTTGTCTTATATTAAATTTTAGATCCAATATATCAATTTTGTATTCAGTAGAAAAGTCTTGAGTTGAAATATAAAATGGATATTGATTGGGATGATTCATCGAGAGAAATAATAGAACTTTATTGAACTGTTCCTCGGAATCTAATGAACCTCTTAAATTGGCAAATGGTAACTTTAATACGTTATTTAAAAACCGGAACTTAATATCTCCATCCTCTATTTGATATTTCTCAAAAAACCTAATTGTTTTTTTCGTAATCTCCTCGATTCGCTTACTCTCCTCATCTAAGATTGATTGCCGGTCCAAATCATATAATTTTAACACCCGAGAATATTCTGATTTCCCCTTTTGAGTAATTCTATATTCTTTATTTTCTTTTCTTACTACTTCTCTCTTTTGAAGCTCGTTGAGATTCTTCGATAAACTCGATTGATTAATTTTAAGGGGTTCATCTATAAAATCGGACCATTTGCAAAATGTATTGTTATAAACCATCCACAGAATCCAATGATCATAATTCCTATCATTTGTTATCACTTTTGGAGGATAATTTAAATTTCGCTCTCCAACGTTTGCTCTGGATAATGTATTATATCGTTCTTCTCCTTTAGAAGTGATCTGATATACTCCTCTCTCTACTTTCTCAATACAATCGTCTATCATCAACGACTTCAAATAATAAGACAACGTAGATTGGGCAATACTTATTGGTTCGTCTTTAAAATCTGACCATTCAACTTTTTCATTATTCTGTAACATCCAAAGTATAACATGCTCAATATTTGGACGCTCGACACCGGTTTGTCTAAAGATTTCTTCAGGCGGATAATTAATTTCTTGGGTTCGACTCATAAAATTTACACCAAAGTACTCTAATTAATATATAGTAACAAGTTCTATTTAAAAGTTTCGAGTTCAGTTTGTGGTGTGAACTACAATTGAACTACAAACTACATTTGAACTATATAGTGTAAAACTATATATTGAACTATTTCTTTACTTTGATTAACAAAATAAAAAATGAATTATCAAAATAGAGTGAAAAAAAACATGGCTCAAGCAATAAAAAATAAGGATGTAAGAAAAAATTGTGTTGATGTTGAACAGGTTATTATGGAATGTTTAGCAAAACCCGTGAGGGAAGATATTAGTATTATATCGGAGCCAAATCAATCTAACAAGCTTAATAAAAAGCTTTCAAAATTTCTATACAAATATAATGCATATTATCAACAAGAATTAAATCCTATTAATCGGGTTAAACAGAATTTAGTTTACAAGAATTATGCTATATATTAATAAAATCAATTAAAAAATTAAAAAAAAAAAATCTAAAAGAGGTAAAAAAAATGAGAAAAATGCAAGAAGCAATAATAAAAATTAAAAATGGTATTATGGACTATCATTTAGCTATTCTAAATCATTAATAATTTTTTTTTATTTTTATGAAAAATAAACTAAGGAGTAATTTACGATAATCAATCATTATTATATCATGCTTAATCCAAAATTCTTTTCCAAAATCGTATTGAAATGTATAAAATAAGTAAGGGCGAGACTCTAACTCGTCCTTATTTTTTTATATTAAAGGGTAAAAATGTATGGAATCAAAAAAAGCAGATTATACTGGAAAATGTCTCAAGAATCTACGAAGAGGAAGCAGGAAAGGAATTAGTTCAATATCAAGTTTAAACTACAATTAAAGTTCATCAAATGAATCTATATATAAAATAAGTTATTCAGAATTAATAAAAAAAAAAATATGTAAAATAGGTAATTAAAAATGGAACAAACTCCAACTAAAAGAAATTTTAGGCATTATATGTATTTCTTATTTGGACAACAATTTTCAATGCTGGGATCAATGATAGTGGGTTTTACAATTACATTCTGGCTTACTATGGAAACTGGTAGCCCTATAATTCTTTCAATTTCGGTGTTTTTGATGTTTTTACCCCAAATTATAATTACACCACTCTCGGGAGTAATTGCAGACAGATGGAATAAGAAAGCAATAATAGCCTTCACTGATTCAATGCAAGCAATGGTAACCTTTTTACTATTTGTATTTTTTCTGTTTGACATTCAAAACGTTTGGTTAGTTCTAGGAATTAATACGTTTAGAGCATCTTTGTATGCATTTCAATATCCTACAGTACAATCTCTCATTCCAACAATGGTTCCACAGGATAAATTAAGTAGGATAAATGGTATAAATTTCTTATTTTCCGGAGTAATTTTTACTATAGGTCCATTGCTCGCAGCAACACTTTTAGCATTTTTTACAATTAACCAAATTTTCTTTGTTGACATTATAACTTTTTTAATTGCTCTCGTCCCATTTCTGTTAATAAAAATCCCTAGAGTACATCGAGTTACAGAAGAAGCAGCTAAGAAATCAATGTTTAAGGATTTCAAAACAGGGTTATTAACAATCAAGATGGTTCCAGGATTGCTTGCTATGATTGTATTCGCGATGATATGGAATTTCATTAGTAGACCCTGGGCAGTGTTGCTACCATACTTTATATTAATTACACATGAGGGAACGGCTTTCTCTTTAGCCTTGTTAATAACTTCATCTCAGGTTGGAACTATCATAGGATCTCTGATTATGTCAGTTAAAAAGACTTGGAAACACAAAATAAAATTGAATATAGTTGGCTCATCAATATTTTTCTTATGTCAAATTCCTGCGATTCTTGCTCCTCGGGGGAATTTCATTCTCATGATGATATCTTTATTTCCCGCTTTTGTATTAATTCCAATTACAGTGTCTACGTATTTAGCGATACTACAAACAGTTGTTTCTAAAGATAAAATTGGAAGAATAATGTCAATTGATCATATGATTTCAATGGCGATAGCTCCAATTGGAGCGCTTATTGCGGGACCATTAGCAGAAGCTATAGGAATAGTTAATTTGTTTCTTATCGCTGCAATTATAGGTCTTATATTTCCTTATATTATATGGTTTTTCACAAAAATCAGACAACTTGAAATTATTGAAAGGGAAATAATCATGAAAGCAGATGAAGTTTTCGAAATTGAAGAAATCACAGAGCCTACAGAAGTCATTCAAGTTATTGAACCAATAGAATAAATTTTTTTTTTCCTTTTTTACTTATAATCTCTTTTTAAGATCTTATCATCTTTCTGTAGTTCATGATAAACTATGAACTTCACTTGAAGTGCGAAGCCTAAGCCTATATATGAATTGAAAATCTAATTAAATTAGTGTTAGAAAAAATCAAGATTTTATAAGATAGTAGTATAGAACGGAATTCTTATTGTAATACCTAAAAAGATTAAAATAAGAAATAATCACCTAAAAAGAAGTTTAATAAATTACTATTAATATAAACTGAAAGAGTGTTTTAAATTGACTGAAAGATCAGAAATTAATGAGACTTTAATAGAAAGCACTAAATTAGAAGGGACAGAAACAATAGATCCTGAACTTAAACTAATTGATAAAGTTATTCAAGATTTTGCCCCAGAAATAGCATATTTATACCAAATTAGGGAAGATGAGTCAGAAGTACAACAAATAAAAACAGGACGACTTCATGAGAATCGTATCTTAGGTATTCTTTTAAAATTTTATTTTGAAGGAAAAAAAAAAGTTACAACTGGAGAATTTGAGGTAGAATATAAACGATACTTTAAAGAAATTGCGCGATCTACTATTTCAACTTATCTAAATTTACTTAAAAAAGATTCTACATTAAGTACAAAAAGAGATGGGAGAATTGTTTATTATTTCTTTAAAGAAAAACCCCCATTAGTGATAAAACCTTTTTGGTTCACACGAATTTTCTGTATAGTTCCTACGTACTTTAATAGAGCATTATTTTTTTCCAATTTATATCTTTCCGTTGAAAAAAATATACACAAATCCTTTAACAATTATGGGAGTGAAGATATCGACATTTTGATAAGAAATTTCCAATTTATTACGGGATTAATAATTTTAAATATTTTTAAAAACCGAAGTTCAAAGTGTGTTTTTTGCCCATTTAGTAAGAAGGAACTCTATAGAAAGTTAGAAGAAAGAATTAATAATGCGATTCATGATAGAAGTGATGTTTTACCTGGAGATTTAATAAAAGATCTTATTGAAAAGTGTTCAGAGATACCAATATTTAATGGAACCGATACTAGTGATGATGATATTAAAGAAAATATCATCAATGAAATATGTAAATGTGCGAATTTATATAAAAAAGATTTAGATTTTCAAATTATGATATCCACTCGGAGAAAAGATATAAGATTAAAACAAAAAATAGATTTAGAAATAGTTTTAGAAGAAGATGCTGTTAACAATGATGAAATAACTCAAGTTCCTGAACCGATAGAATAATTTTTTTACTTTTTTTAAATAGAAGATTTTCTCTTAAGAAATAACAAAATAAATTATTAAATAAAATTTAACTTGCTAAATGAAGCTCTCATCTTTTTTAAAAGATGGTACAAAAACTATAAAATCTAAGAAAAAAAAAAATAATGGATATTTTACTTCATACTGCTTATTTAAGTGATTTAAATAAACTTTTTAATTTACCATCATATCTGCTAACAATGTTCTAAAAACCAAGTATTCCTTTGCAATGATTACATATTTTCATTCCCCCAAGACCGTACATATAATTTTTCTCCTTACGATGATCTAGCTTAAGTAAAACAGGGAGTTCAAATAATACATGGATAATATCATTAGTTTTTGGATAATGTTTCACATTATAATCTAAATTTATTTTCTCTTTGCATAAAGGACAAAATACATATTCAGGATACTCTATCGAGATTTTTCTCACCTCTTTTCTCTTCTTGATTTTATAAAATTTCAAAATAGATCTATTAATAAGACATATTTATACTTAACCTACTAAATGTTAGATTATTATTAATTTTAAAAATTCAATTACAATTTTTTTTTAAATAGGATCAAAATAATGAGAATTTTTTAATATTGAAATCAATTAAAAGAAGTATAATAAAATTTAACTATATAAAATCATCCATATATAAAAATAAGAGGTCTTAAGCATGCCTTATCTTAAAATACAAATAAATCAAGACTTTAATGAAGAAAAAAAAGCAGAAATAGTGGATAATGTTTCCAAACTTGTAGCAAAAGAATTAGGTAAACCTGAAAGTTATGTGATGGTCGCACTTGAGACTGCTACAAAGATGGTATTTGCAGGAACAAATGAACCTACAATATTTATGGAATTGAAGAGCATTGGATTACCTGAGTCAAAAACAAGTGATTTATCTGAATCATTATGTGATTTTGCAGAACAATATTTTAATGTTAAAAAAGAAAGAGTATACATCGAATTTGCCAATGCAGTAGGATCAATGTGGGGCTGGAACGGAAGAACATTCTAATTTTCTTTTTTTTCTATTTTTTAATTATTTAAACCTTTTATAGAAGATTTTCTGAATTTACCTTTCCATTCCAATTTCAAAGGAAATTCATGTGTTCAAGTTTCACTTCTATTACAGGTTCTGCTTCAGGTTCTGAGCAAACTCTTCCGCATGTCTGAGGTCTTTAGCATTCGGTCTACCCTTATTCATTCCCCCAAAATATTTCATGAAACTATTGGTGTTAAAACCTTTACAACTAAATTCATCAACAATCATGTAACCTTTCGATTGCAGTTTTTCCCTAAGCAACGAGTGATCTTTGGCGACTTTGGCTTTACCTTGAATTGCACTGGTTGAAAAAATAAATGCTTTCCTGTTGGTGACTTGGGGTAGTTTATCGGCAAGGTCAAGCAGAAGTTTATGGTGTTTTTCACCATATATCCCTGAACCAAAGCCTATTAGACTATACTCTTGAAACTCTTCAGGGTTTATTTGCTGTGGCGTTTTTATTTGTGCATCAAGAACTTTTGCGAAGACATTAGCGACTTTCTCAGTATTATTGTGATGATATGAAAACAAAACCAAAAGAGATTTCATTGGTAACGAAACAATCTCTTATATTTAAGATTATCGGACTTAAAGATGTATATGCTAAAATGTCTATGTTAAGTTTTAATTACTTAGAATAACTAATTTATTTCAAAGGAATTTTCATTGAAATCAGACTCTGAATTTACCTTTCCATTCCAATTTCAAAGGAAATTGGGACAAAATTTAAAAAGGCTCGAACCTTGTGTCTCTTAAAACGGAGGAAAAGACAAATGAGTGAAAAATCGAACCCAAACAAAAATAATTACACCTATAAATATATACAATTTACAGCCACACCAACTGAGAAAAAGCAAATTAAACATTTTGCCAATAAAGAGAAGATATATTTTATCTAAAAATTTAAATATAATTGTTTTCCAAACTTAAATGTTGATTAAAAATGAAATCTGATGAAAATAAGATAAAAGACATTTTACAACTACTTCAAGAGGGATATAACAAGAGAGATCCAAAATACTTAGATACTTTCATGAAAATATACTCTTTAAAAGATTCTTCCCTGATAATAGGTACCGGACAGGGAGGAGAGTTTAGAGGTTTTGAGAATGCAAAAGAG
Organism: Promethearchaeia archaeon; assembly: GCA_036478875.1. GTDB lineage: Archaea > Asgardarchaeota > Lokiarchaeia > Sigyniarchaeales > SOKP01 > Loki-b32. Next base: position 10,803 of record JAZGEW010000056.1, read on the forward strand.
CTTTTTCTGAGTGATTGGAAAGATTGGGGACATGTCAAGTATGATATAAATACATCTGATATTCAAGTTAATGGAGATATGGCTTGGGTCTTTATGTTTGCTGAACTTAAAATGAGATTTAGTGCGAAATATCTAAATAAAATTGCTCTCAAAATGATCAAAACTACTCTAGAAAATGAAAAAACTTCAGAGAATGCAAAAATGGTGGATATCTTAAGAATTAGTGCCCTAAACATCGTTGAAAAATTAAAAAGTGAAATGTTTAATTGTCCTTTAAGAGTTACAGTAATTCTTACGAAAGAAAAAGAGAACTGGTTCATAAATCATATGCATTTCTCCAATCCAATTGGTGAGTTTAATTCTTTTCCCAGGGAAGAAGAAATCTGAAAGTTATTTTAGTGTTTTAATCTTATTTTGTCTTTTTCACTCTTACCTCTTTGTAATATTCACTAAATTTTCATTGAAATCAGACTCTGAATTTACCATACCATCCTATTTTTCACTGAATTTCAATAAAACATTTGAAGTTTTAGCCTCTACTCTTCTTTAACGAGATTTTGAAGCAGAATGAAAGATAATACGATTATTTAAGCGTATTTGTTCTCCCCCAATGCTTCTAATTATTAGGAGGGGAAAACCAAAAAATTTATAGAGATCGAGGTTATATATCTAATAGATTCTTTTGATTAAGTGAGGTTAATAATCATGGTACCAGAAAAGGAAATTATAATAGAAATGATAAAAACTCTTCCTAATGATGTAAGCATGGAAGATATAATTGAAGCAATATATGTAAGACAAAAAATACAGAAGGGATTAAAGGATTCTGACGAAGGAAGATTATTCACACATGAAGAAGCTAAAGAGCGTTTAGCAAAATGGTTGAAATAAAATGGACAAACAATGCCCTTGAAGAATTAGACGATATTGCGAATTATATCTCAAAAGATTCACCTAAGTATGCCCAAATTTTAGTAAAACAAATTTATGAAATGATAAGTCATTTAACACAATTTCCTAAGTTTGGGAGAAAAGTTCCAGAATATAATGATCCTAATTTGAGAGAAGTTCTTTATAAAAATTATCGCATTGTTTATTTGGTTAAAGATAAGCATTTAGAAATTATTTCTGTTATTCATGGAAGCCGAAGACTTAATCTCTAATTTATGTAAAATTCACCTTACATCCGGTTTAAATAAAAGAGTATTTAAATAAATCGGTTCAAACTGTGCCGTAAATAAGGTGTGATTTATCCATCTTCTATCTTTAGCTAAACATTTTAAATATTCCCACTAAATTTTCATCGAAATCAAACTCTGAATTCAATTCTTAGTAGTTGCTCCGTAAATTCTTAGTTGTTGCTCCGTAACTGCTTCAGCTTTTTCTTGTAAAATTAAATCGAAATCCTTATTTCTCTCTATAATTTGTCTTATTGTTACAGTTTTTTCTTTAAGTGAATCGGGATATTTCAATATGAGAGATTTGATACCACTAAATAAATATTGTTCAAATTCACTATAAAGAAAGAGAAGATAAAATCTGTTAAGAAAATCTTTCAAATTTTCTTCGGTAAAATGTTTACGAAATTCATATTCTTGTTCAAGCTGATAAAGCATCTGCCCTTTCATTAATTGCTCTACACGACTTCTTCTTTTTTCATCTTTAATAGAATTAAGGTATTCTTCTACATCAAATCCTTCTTCATAATCCAAAAAACTACTTATAGTATATTTCCATTGGTTTTTGATTATAGTAACATCTTCGTTTTCAATATCTTCTAATATTTTGTCTAAATATTCCTTCGACTTTTGTAAATTCTGACTTAAGAAAAATTTAATATCATATCTCAATCGTCCAAAAAAGGTTATATTATCAATAAATTTTCTATAAAATTTTGAAATTTTTTTTACTGGGTCTTCTGGCATAAATGATATTAAAAATCTAAGCTATAAAATCTTTTTTTTATTCCTAAGAAGTTTATAATATAAAATGAGTTATAGATAACACATGGACTAAAAACCGAATCCTATAAGCCGTCGGGAAGAGGGCACCACGGGGGAGGGAGATTAATAGACAGAAAAAAATAATTTTAATGATTTGTCTTTTTAAAGTATTTCAGTCTCTAAAGATTCACCAAATTATTTGATCGATACAACTCGTCTGTGGGATGATAGCGATCCTTTTCAATATCTCTCTTTTTTATCATAAATACACCGTGAATTATTAATCCAACCCCCACCAAAATAAATACCACAAAAATTAAATTCAAGTTCATCACACTTGCAAATGTTCCTTCTGATTCTAATCTTTCCAAGTATAAGTTAAAACTTAAAATGCCAAAAAGCGAGAAAATAACGATTACGCCACCGAAAATTATTGAAATCATCCCAACGAGCAATTTAATGCACCTTTTTTCAGGAGGATTAAAATAAAAAAAACTAATAAGTAGTGATGAGACACCAACAATTATTAGGTTTAAGTAAATTGCCGTATTAAAAAATGGGTATAAGGTGAAGATATGACTGACATGTATAATGGACGGGACACCCAAACGACTACTGTTATTCCAATCGAAGCAAAAATTACTCCCCAAATGAGCTTCATATTTTTTCGTTTTTTGATAATTAGAATTAGTCCGTGTAAGAGTGAAACCATTCCTGATATCATAAAAGTAGCCAAGATTGGAATATCGTTCCAAAATATATAGATGGTTGAAGTTCCCCCAAATCTTACCACGAGAGCAACTATTATTTGCATGGTAGAAAGAATTAGTATCCCCCCTATAATGGTTGAAATTGAACCTAGCGCAATAATTCCCTTCCTCGTTCTCCGTGGTTTTAAAGTGAAGGTACCGGTAAGAATGAAGGCTATTCCAAGGATCCAATAATTTATCATGCGCACCGTTCCAAAGGTGAATGGAAGACCCATCATATAAAATGATGGGAATAAATTATATGCTATAATAATTGTTCCGATTAAATTTAAGACGACTCCTTGTAATATCCTTTTTTCCTTTGGTTCCATTTTGTCAAGCATTTTATTGATCACCATTTAAGTGTGTCTTTTTATTTTTTAATCCTTTCTTATTGAGACCTGGGGAAAGTAAAAAGATTAATGTCAATGTTCTTTGATGATTTCATCATTGAAATTCATTTGTAATCTTCATTTCTATAATTCTTGCCTTATAAGACTAAAGTTGCTCTTAAAATAAAAATTATTTGGTAAAATTATTTTTTAATAAATTTAACACCCACTTTTGTAGGAGTGGATACCACGGGGGAGGGAAATATAAAAAATTAACTATTTTTCATTTAATTTCATAGTCAACAATACGCAAATTACTAAACTTAGCAGGAATTCAATAAAGTAAATAATAAAATATCCAAAGAAGGGGCCCCATATTATAGTAGCATCTGCCCAATCACTAATTGCCCAAATATAATATACGAGATTCAGAAGTACCAAATTAATCAAAATAACTAAAGTTGAAATTAACACTAATATCCGACATAGAAGAAAACGTTTCTCTAATTCTATTTCCTTTATATTTAATAGCACAATAGTCGTTGCAGGAATAATCAATAGAGAGAATAATTGACCTACACCAGAGTTAAAATAATTCATATAATTTAGGCGCTCTATTGTCGACATTCCTAGTATATCTGGTTCAGTTAAATAGGCACCAAACACACCAGCAGAAAGATAAATATAAATTAAAATGATAAAAATACTCAAAACATTAATTAAAGTCTTTCTTTTTTTCTCAATTGTCGTCGAATTCCACCGAATAAAAATATTCAGATTTGTTATTCTTGATAATCAAAGAAAGCTATTTAAATATTTTCCCATTTGATGAAGATTAATATTATATACAAACACAATAACAAGTTCACAATATTTAGTTTTTTTCAAAGGAATTTTCATTGAAATCAGACTCTGAATTTACCATTTTTGATAAGAATTTCAAAAAATTCTTTGACGATTGGCTATGCCCAGATATTTATCAAATAATTGTTAATAGAGAAGTAGTGAATTTTTTTTCACTATAATCACCTTTAAATAACCCTTTGGATTTTATATTATTAGAAAGTTGTGAAAAAAAGATACACAACTTATTTAACTAAACTAAAACGTGAAAACGAATGCAAGACGTAGATAAGGATTTAGATATTTTGAGAATGAAAAAGGCTGAAGCTCTGCTAAAACATCAATCAATGCCAGGAAGTATAATAGAGATAAAATCAGATGAGGAATTCAATAAACTTTTGAAAGATTATCCAGATAAAATAATTATTATAGATTTTTGGGCAGTTTGGTGTGGACCTTGTATGTTCTTCGGTCCAATTTTCAAAAAACTTCAGAAAGAGTTTCAAAAAGACTTTATCTTTGTTAAAGTTAATGTTGACGAAAATCCAACATTAGCGATGAAATATCAGATTACGGGTATCCCAACAACATTATTCATTAAAAATGATGAAATTGTGAATAAGGTTGTTGGATCCATGAATTATGATGGAATGAAAAAAGTATTAGATAAATTAAGACATTAAATAGGTAAAATTTTTTCTTTTTTTCCTTATATTCTTTTTATAAATTTAAGGTAATGATTAATGGAAGTATTTGAAAAGCAATTAAAGGAATTTGAATTAATTGATGCTCTATTAGAGAAAAAAGAAATTTTTTCGAGTGAAAGATTATTCAAATGTATTTTAGGTTTAAATAAAACAGAATCGAAAGTACTTGGATATATGTTAAAAAATAATGATGTCAGAACATCTGAAATTGCTAATGCATTAAAGATGGATAGAAGCTCAATTCAAAGAGCTGTGCAAAATTTAGCTGAATTAAAACTCATTGAACGCAAATCAATGTCAATGAAAGATTATACCAATGCGAAGGGATTAAAAGATGCAAAAAAACAAGGATACCTCTATGTTTATACTGCGAAGAATATAAACTCAATAAAAATTCAATTTAAAAAATTACTAGATAAATGGTACAATTCAATGTTAAAGTACATTGAAAATCTTGAGAATCTTTGCGAATGCTGTGGTTTCAAATTTGAACCATGTTAAACATTTTGATAGATATAAGAAAAAAAAAATTATAAGTTAGAACATAAAGTTAGAACATATAAATTACATTAAAAGGGAGATTTTTCAATATTTCTTTAAGCTCTTCTTTAAATTCTTTCGAAACAGGTTCAAAACCATCTAAAGTATAATTACTCACAGAATAATGATCTGGCATGACTTTTAATAAGAATTCTTTTAATTTTTCCACATTTTTAATGTTATCATTAATATCCTTCAAAAACATAGTATAGATCCCTAATTTACCATTAAAATTTTTGCTAAATTCTATAATTCCTTCTAATACCTCCGGTGAGTTTATCGATTCAGGACATTTATTAATTTTTGAAAAATGAAAGGTATCAACGGTATTGAGATTAATAGCAACCAAGTCACATCCATTAAAAATATTTCGAATGTCCTCAACTTGAAAGATTCCACAATTTAAATAAATACCAATTTTTTGTTTTGGATATACTGCCTTAATCATTTTTAAAAATAACTTAAATTTTGAAGGGTTTATAGTGTCGGTTATTCCCTTAAACCAAATTAAACTTGGAATCCCTCGAACTTTAACACAATCTCTAATTTCATTAAGAATTTCTTCAGTAAGGTTCATCAAGTCTGAAACTTCAGAACTAGAGCTGAAATCAACTGTTAAAAGAGTTCCAAAATTAAAATTAAACTCGAACGCTTTTACGTATCTGTATTCCATTAAGATCACATTCTATATTTGAATTATTCAATGTCTTTCGATTCCCCAAGTAATACCTTAACTTCAGAAATCACTTTCTCTACTTTAGGTAGATATTTAGATGTATGGCTAGGATGCATCTTTTCAGTCAATTTTTTTCCTTTTTCATAATATTCAAGCGCTTTTTCAATCTTTCCAAGTTTTTTAAAACATTCTCCCATTTTTAAGCAAGTTTCAAAAGCAAACCATCCCGAAGGTTCGAGATTCAAAGCTTCTTTAAATTTTTCAAGAGCATTTTCGTACTCTTCAAAAACCATTAATATTTCACCGTATGTATCATAACAATTTCCATAGTTAGGACTAAGTCTTATTAGAGATTCAGCAGTTTCAATGGCTTCCTCTCTTCTTCCTAAATACCCTAAGATCATGGCTTTATTATTAATTAAATCAGTATCGTGTGGAAATAATTCAATGGCTTCATCAACAGTCTTTAAGCCTTCATCATATTGTTTTAGGATGACATGGATATACGATTTTTCTAAGAGAAGAGTTCTTTTCAAAGAGGGATGGCTTTCTAATAATTCCTCAATTAAATTCAAAGCATCATATTCTCTCTTTGAAGTTATTAATAAGTAGGCTTTCCTAGTATATAGAGGATGTAGTGTTGGAATCAACTCAATAGCACGATCAACAGAGTCAATAGATTCATCGTATTTTTTAAGCCCATTTAAAATGTGTGCTTGCAATAGAAGATACTTTGTTTTCTTATAATTAATAGACTCAAAAGAGATAGCAAGTTTTACTAGTTCAGTAAAAGTTTCAATATTTGGCTCTTTAAACGTAAATCTATAAATTAAATTATAACCAAGTACTATAGCTTTAGTGAGAAATGAAATGGGATGATCAGGATAAAGTGTTAGAACGAGATTAGCAATATCTAAAGATTTCTCAAATTTGCCCCGTGCTAAATAGGAGTATGCTAAAATAAAATAAGCAATTGTATCAATTCTGGGATTCTTTTTAAAATTATTAATATCAATTCCTTTTGTTATTAATCTCTTCGCTTCTTTATATTTATTAATATGACAAAAGTATATACTTTTCAAAAGTAAAATTTCTTGGTCATTTGGATTCAACGTTATTAATTGCTCTATTACCTCTAAGGGTTTATTATATTCCTTTACTAGTGTCATCCAATGAGTGATATATGTTATGTATTTTGTTCTTAGGAGTGTTGAATTATTTGGATATTGAGATAATAATGCATCGATGTCGACAAGTGCTTTATCTCCTTCATATTTTCTTTTTAAAATTTGAGCTTTTTGGCATGTTAAGAGAACATTTGGTGTTATTTCTAGTGCTTCCTCTATAATATCTAACGATCTCTCATAATTATCCATTAACAAGTACGTAATTGATTGGAATAGGTATCCTATGAATTCATTTGGGTATTTCTGAATAATTTCAGTAGTGATTTTAACTGAATCAATTAAATCATTTTCCGCTGTCGCTATAATATCTTTCAAAATTAATTGATTAATGGTTTTTAATTTTGGGTTACTTTCCTGAAATAACTCCTTTGCTTTAGAAACTTTATTTCCATTCAAATTTTTTATAATTTTTTTATAGATATCTATTTTATTCAAATTGTATGTCTTCTGAACTTCATTTGTATTCAAGAAATTCAATTTGGATAGATACATAATATCTAAGGCATTGAATATATTGGCCTCCAAAGCATAATAATACTCATCCTCCTCTCCAGCTATTGATTGGTTTGAAGGTTCAAAAGTTTGGAATTCTTCCTTAATATTCTGCCAAACAAAACCTTCTAATTTTGCTTCACTATCAACTAATTTTTTCTCAGTCTCAATTTTATATGCTAAATATCTAATGTAGCCAGGTAAGAACGTTTTTAATGAAGGTTTCAGATGCTCATTGAATAAATTACTACAAATATCATTTAGAATTTTTTCTAATAGCAACTCTGCATCTATCGTCATAGTTTTATGAAATTTATTTAAATATGTTAATTTTATAATATGTTTTTCTACGATCGCATTAAGAACTTTCTCAATAGTCTCATTTTTTTGAAAATAATAAGTTCTCCCATGGTCATTCTGAATTATAAAGAATTTAATGTCAAAAAATTCATTATCTACTATCTCTCTTATATAATAATCTAATGTAGTTCTATCAATCTTATACTTCAATGAGAATTCTTCGGTTGAAATAAACTCAGGATAATGATCAGGATGATTAATCGCAAGGAACAACAAAATTTTGTTAAAATCCTCCTCATCTTTTAACATTGCTTCAACTTTAGAATAAGACAACTTTAAAATATGATCCAAATACCGAAATTTTAATTCATTATCTTCTATTGTATACTTTTTAAAGAATCTACTAGTTTTTTCTGTAATTTCTCCAATTCTCTTGCTTTCTTGTTCCAAAATGGACTGACGATCCATATCATAGGATTTCAATATTTTAATATACTCTATTTTACCTAATGGTGTTATAATGTATTCTTTATTTTCTCTAGCGATAAATCCATTCTCAATTAAGGAATTTAGATTATTAGATAAGGAAGATTGATTGATTAATAATGGTTCTTGTTTAAAATCTGACCACTTACATGAATTATTATTATAAAGCATCCATAAAATCCAATGATCATAGTTCCGAATTCTGGTTATTATTTCTGGGGGAAATAATAATGTCTGCTCTGATTTTCTATAATACACTAATTCACTGAATCGATCTTGCCCTTGAGAAGTAATTCGATATTTCCCTTTTTCAGGCTTTATAATATAATCCTTATTCATAAGTTTCTTTAAATTGCCTGATAAAGTTGATTCACTAATTTTAGCAGTAAAATCGGACCACTCACAAATAGTATTGTTGCTGAGCATCCATAATATTACATATTCATAATCAGTTTTTCCTATAATGGGTTTTAATATCTCTCCAGGAGGATATAAAACTCCCTCTGATCTACTCATAATCGTGATTTTTTCTCTATAAGATCTTATTTCCTTATATATTATTTAGTTCACTATCCTTTTAAGCTTTTCACTTCGGAATAAAGTGTGAACTTCACATGAAGTACGAAGTGCGAACCTATATATTGGAGTTCGGGTTAATTAATCTTAAGTAAAAAAAATAAAAGAGTGATAAAAGAAAATGGAACAAGTATTTGAGAAGGAAGCCATTTATATTATAATTCCTGAAATTGAGGAAAAAGCAGAGAAAGTTAAGGAAAAACCAAAGAAAGTTAAAAAGGGACTCAAGCTTAGAAAACACGTAAAGCAGCATCAAAATAGAATTGATATTAACAAAATAAGGAATAAAATGGATGCAAGCAGATATGGAGCAACTTTCTACAATCGATAATTAAAATTTAAGTTAGAGGTTGTTAAAAATGCGTGTTAAACGAATGAAGAAAAAAACGAGATTAATAATAATTACGAATGAAGGTGGAAGATATCATTCGCGATATATAACCTATTAAAACTTTTTTTTCCTATTTATTTAAAGATATGAGTGAAAATTATGGCCAAGATAATGATAAATTGTAGAAAATGTGGTAAAGATATAAGGTTGGATTTTTCGGATTCAAGGGTACTTTGTAGGAAGTGTCGAAAAACTATGATAGTACTTAATAAAAAAACAACAGTAAATTTTGATTTTTAATAAAAAGAGGGATTGTTATGACAAAAAAAATAAGAATAAATTGTATGAAATGTGGTAAAGAGATAAAGTTAAATTTTATGGATGCTCGCGCAGTTTGTAGACATTGTGGAAGGTAGGTTCTTAGAGATTCTTCTAATTTTTAAAAATTTAAAATTTTTTTTAACGATTATTTTCTTTTCCTTTCCAAAATTAAGGGGGGAGAATTTTTCTCTCCCTTTAATTTAATGGCAAATATCATCCCCTCCTGAAATTCTCTAAATTTCTTTGACATAAAAAACATTATAAAATTATAAATGCGATTTTTAGTTTGTTTTAAAGAAAACATCCAAATAAGATAAAAAAAGTTCTCAGCATCCGTATAAGTGCTTAATTCAGAAACAGATTTGAAGAAATCACGTTGGTGATGTTGGAAGTAAACTTACTATAATCGCATTCATTCCAGCTGCTATTGCTCTATCAAACATTAGAAAGAATTTTAAAAATAAAATTATTGATATTTATTCTCTTAAAGAAAAGATAAAGTATTTAAGATTTGAGATTAGAGATATGGTTTTAGAAGATACTCAAGACAAGCTCCAATTAATGGTATATCCTTCTATTATTAATGAAATTAGAGATCTTTTAAGGAAATTTGAGTCTTTCCCATGAGGCAAATATAATTAATGCTTTTATTGAGCAAAAATTGTTATACCAAATTGATCTTTTATTAATTCATGCTTTAAAACTTACAAAAATTTTGAGGTTTTTTAACACCCCATTCTTCCAAAACATTAAGATGGTCTTCTTCAGAGAACCAAAATTTAAATCTTTCAATCATATTTGAAGGATAATGAGCCTTTAATCTTTCTAAAGTTTCCACTAGAATACTATCAGCATAATTACCAATATTTCCAAGATGCAGTAGAGTACCATCTAAATCAAATAAATAATAATTAAAATTCATACGGTAAATAAAAAAATGAAAATTACTTTTTAAAAAAATTTTAACAATACTATTTCTATTAGATTTATTAGATTAAATATAATCTATTTATTTAATAAATCTAATTTCAAAATAAACAAAATCTAATTTTAATAACTAGTTTTATTAACAAATTTAGTAAGTGATTTAAATGTCATATACACAATCTCCTCCCCTAACTAAGAAGGAAATAGAGGATCTTTTTAGTTCTGCGAAGATAATAAGAATTTGTACCCACAATGAAGACGGTACTATCCATGCTGTTCCGGTTTGGTTCAATTACAAAAACGGACATTTCATTATCATAACTCCAGAAAAAAGTCTTAAAGTTAGAAATCTTATGAGAGACAACAGATTAACGTTGCTTCTTGATATACCAATTCCACCTTCCAAAGGAGTTATAATCTATGGTACAGCAGAAGTAAAATTCGAAGAAAAGGGGATAGTAGGGACAGAATTGCTTGAGAAATATATGTCTAAAGAAGAAGCGAAGAAAACTGCCTTAGGCTTTAGAGCATTAACAGATTGGGCAGAAATTACTGTAATACCTGAACGAGTGGTATCGTTTGATTTTGCAAAAGATGATAAACATCAGAATGCGATAGCATACTCATCATTTGTATTATATACTAGACCTAACCGAATTACTGAAGAAGAGGTTATTTTTCATATAGAAAAGAAAATTTGCTTGGTGTGTAAAAAAAAGATTTTAAAGTTCACATATATCTGTCCGGAATGCGAAATTTTCTACTGTATGAATTGCAGCCAAGCATTAGTTAATTTAGAAAATGTTTGTTGGGTGTGTAATACCCCAATAGATGAATCAAAGCCTTCGAAACCGTTTGATATTGAAGAGGATGAAATAAAAGCGAAAAAATCAAAAAAATGATAAAAAAAAAAGTTTATTTTGCATTTTCGTCTTCTTCCATAATCCCAAGTTTATTTCCTTCGGTATCTTTAAACATATAGAAATACCCTACTCCCGGTACTGCGATTTTAGGACTTTCAATGGTTCCCCCAGATTGTTCAATTTTATTTTTAAAATCATCTATATTGGATATTTTAATATAATTAAAGACTTGATCATCAGCTTGTTCTCTTTTTTGCAAGCCCCCGTTAATTCCTTCTTCATCTTCTTTACCCGCTTCTATCATCCAATATTCCATGGGGCCTTCCCATTTTTCGATCTTCCAATCAAATTTATTTTCATAAAAGCTTTTTGCTCTTAAAGGATTCTCAGTATTAATTTCGAAATGTACAATTTTTGACAAAACTTACTTTTTTAGGAGGAGGCACCACGGGGGAGGGAGATGATAAAATCCGCAGAATTTTTTCCACTCGAAAAATTTAAATATTTCGAGTATTTAATGTTTTATAATGACAATTCATTCTGATACAACAGTTTTAAAAATTGGATCAAAAGGGGAAATTTTTCCTCCCAAGAAAATTAGAGAAAGGCTCGGATTTGAGCCTAATCAGCCTATTTTATTATATATTCATCAGGATCAATTAATCGTGAGAAAAATTCATTCTATAGAAGAAATATTGAATACTCCGCCTAAAACTAAAATAAGCTATCATGCATGGAAACAATTTAAAGAGGAATTGACTAAGGACTATGAATCATGAAGATTCTAATTGATACTTCTTACTTTCTACCTCTCATTAAAATCGGGATTGAAAATATTCCTCAAACTGTCTTGGTTAATCTCTTATCCAAAACATCTCATGAATACTTTTACTCAAATCTGACCCTTTTTGAACTCACAGCGAAGGGATTAAAGTTTTCATCTCAAAAAAATACAATAACACCACAAGATATAAGGATTGGAATTGATGCCATTCGAAACGACTTACGCCTCACAGAAAAATCATTTATTGATAATCCATTAATCATTGAATTGGCATCTCAATTAAAAGCAATTCATAATAATACAATTGATTGTTTGATTTTTGCGACTGCAATTTGTGTATGTGATTGTATCATTACCATGGATGGTTCGCTCTTCGATCAAATCAATAAAACTCCCTCTTTAATCAACAAAATAAGAGAAATCAATGAAAATTTTCGTTTTTGGTTCAATGACCTCTCAGAGGATTTAAAGGGTCTTAAATCAATTGATTCATAGAATATGGAGTCTAGGACAGCCCACTCACCTCTTATCAACTTCCCCATTATCTCTTTGAAATATTCCTCATATTTTTCTGTGTCTGCAAGGTTTTTACTATAAAGTATTGGAAATAAAAAAAATTCTAACACTAAAGCAATATTTATATTTTTAATTTAATTTTGCTTAAGGAGAGATGATTGATCCATGAAAATTAAAGAGATATTAAACCTCCTATCAGTTTTAATCATATTTTTCTGTATTTATCCTATTTTTGAAATTATAATCTATTTTGATTTTATTATCGATGATTATAATGGATATTTAATGCTTTTTGTTTTATTTTTTTCGCTAATTTTAGCTATATTGACTTTAATCCTTGTACATTTAGAAAAACTTCTTTTTTTTCAAATCTTGTTCTCAATGATAATATTTGGATTAAATTTAGGAATATTGATACATTTCACAATCATTATTCGAGACTTTTGGATAAATCATCGAGTAGGATTAACTGAATTTAAATTGGCAATTATAGTTTCTATTTTCTGTTCGATGACTTTAGCATTATTTTATTATTTACAAATCAAATCGAAAAACATAACGAAATTTTCTATAGAAGATTTAAAAAGCAAAATTAAACTTTTTTATTTACGATTAAGTACATCATTGGCTTATATTCCCATTATAGCAGGTATCTTCTACGCTATGACCGCAATGCCCGCTCTTGCATATATTTCGTGGCATATATTTTATTTATGGCCTGGAATCGATTTTATGGCATCTTGGATCTTTTATATCAACGGTTCTTCTACGAATTTTCCAATCTATTCACTCTTGTGGATTGAACTTGTTATTTTTATATGCGGATTTGGTTTGTTTTTACATGGATTAATTCATTTAGTAAAAGCTAAAAAAGAGAAAATTGATATTGTCCAAACAGGGCTTTATAAATACATTCGACACCCCCAAAATTTAGGTATAGTTATATTCTCTTTTCCATTTTGCTTATATGTACCTTTTCTTGGTGATTCTGGAATAAAAGTGGGAGATATTTTTTCTTGGATGCTATTTTTTTTATTGATAATTATTTATTCTGATATCGAAGAAATTCATATGTTGAAAAGGTATCCAGATGATTATAGACTTTATAGGTTAAATACAGGATTTTTTATTCCAAGAATCATCAAGACTAAAAAGGAAAAATCTAACTTGGAAATTAAAAATTATCTATTTCGTTGGCTTTTCTTTATTGGAGGTTATATCCTCTTAATTTCAATTCTTACTTTTATATTTAGTAATTTTCCTCTGGTACTCATTAGATATTATAATACTATTTCTTTGAATCTCTTTTATATTTGTATTATATTGATTTCTTACTATGGTTATCGTAGATATAAATGGAGGAGCAAATATTAAATGATTCAATAATATGCTTTAATTTAATGGCAATTATCATCCCATCCTGAAATTCTCTAAATATTTTTGACATAAAAAAACATAGTAAAATAATAGTTCATTTTTTTTTTTAAAACTTTTAACAAAGCATAAAAAAACGATAAAAAAAAACTGGCGAATCCCATTTTTGAGAAATATTAATTCCGCCTTCTTTTTTAGGAGGGGGCACCACGGGAAAGGGAGGTAATAGAATGAAAGAGAAATTAAACATGTAACTTAATTAGATTCAATTACACAAAAAGATCCTTATATTTTTCTTTAATTATTTTTAGAAGGTTTTTTTTATCCTTCTCATCCATTTCAGAAAGTTTTTCTCTTATTTTATGAATTTCCTCTAAAGATTTTTCTTCTTTTAATAAACCATTTCCTCTGGAGTACAAATAATCACATCTTTTTCTTTTAATTTTTCATTTATAATTTTAACTTGAAATTTAGTTTTAAATTTAACTATGTGGGTTAAATTCCAACTCACTATTGCGTCCATTTTATATTTCGTTGCTATAGCAATATGGAGGGCATCATTATAATATTTTTTTGGGATTATTCCCTCTTTTACATAAACTTTTGCTAAATTTTCTATCTGTTCTGAACTTTCTAAAGCTCTCATCTTATATTTACTAATAATGTTTGATAACATTTCTTTTTTTTGTTCTGTTGCTTGTTCAATTTCCAATAACACAATATCTGAAATAAACACTTCATACTCATCTATTACATTGAAAAACTCTTGAGTAATTTTCATTTTCTCTGGAGCATCTTCAGCAAATAAAAAATTAATTACTGATGTTTCTAAATATATTTTCATTGTTATCCTTTTCTGTGTTTCAATAATATTATCTTCTACTAGATTTATATAATCTTCCATTTATCCTTTTAGATAAGGTTTCTATAAATTTATTGACACAAGTTTGAAATGAATGTACAGATAGAAAAATGTGATCCTCAAAAGATTGAGATTAACAAAGTCTAATAAAATAAATTTGGATTATGCAACAATTCCATTATAAAAGTAGCAAAAGTGAGTTTTTTCTAAAAATAAATCCTACTTTTTTTTTAGGAGGGGGTACATTTAGAAACCATCTAAATAAGGAAAAAAAAAAGTTTATTTTGCATTTTCGTCTTCTTCCATAATCCCAAGTTTATTTCCTTCGGTATCTTTAAACATATAAAAATAACCAACTCCCGGTACTGCAATTTTAGGACTTTCAATGGTTCCCCCAGATTGTTCAATTTTATTTTTAAAATCATCTACATTGGATATTTTAATATAATTAAAGACTCGATTATCAGGTTCCTCTCTTTTTTGCAAGCCCCCATTAATTCCTTCTTCCTCTTCTTTACCCGCTTCTATCGTCCAGTATTCCATGGGGCCTTCCCATTTTTCGATCTTCCAATCAAATACATTTTCATAAAAGCTTTTTGCTCTTAAAGGGTCATCAGCATTAATTTCAAAATGCACAATTTTTGGCATAAATTCACCTCTAATTTTGTATTATTCTTTTAAATTAATTTAAAATATTAAAAATCTTTCCCTAAGAAAAGTTGAAATATAAAATCTTAAAATTTATTTAAAAGTGAAGAGTCCTAAAATTTTTTTTGAAAATTATAAATTTATATTGCAAATTATAAAGGTTAACTATGAATTATTTTACTAGAAAAGCATTACTTGCCGCTGTTGAAGACAGAACAAAACTTATTGAGCTAAAATCTGGTGAAGCAACGGCTATTATCTCAGAATATGGAGGGCGTCTTTTAGCACTTTTTCCGCGAAGTGAATGCTATAATTTACTATGGGTAAATTCTAATCCTAAAAATATTATCAAAACTAGAGAAAGAGCAATTGGAGGAGATAGGTATTGGATTAGCCCTGAAAGAGACTTCTTTTATGAGCAACCCGAGACTTGGGCTAATTGGATCTGTCAAAGCTCGTTAGATCCGGGTAATTACGAATTTCTTGATAGCGACGAGATTTCATGCACGATCTCTAACAATTTGTTTATCCAAAACATGAGAACAAAACTGGGGTATCAAGGAGAAATTACAAGGCAGTTTAAATTAGTAAAGGAACCTTATAAAACAGGGATGTATTATTGTGGAGTAGAATTTCTAGATGATTGTGTGTTTTATAGACCAAACCTTCAAATTAATGGTTGGAGTTTAGCCACGATCATTAGTGGCGGCCTAGAAAATCCAGGAACAGTATTAATTCCTACTAAATCTAATCCCAAACCATTATCTTACTTTAGAAATATCCCTGTTAATCGTATAAAGGTAGGAGCTAATTATGTGGCTTTTAAGATTGATGTGGATGATGTTTACAAGTTAGCTATTCGACCTGAAGATATTAATTTTTCAAGACCAGCAAAAATCGGGTATGTATTAAAAATGCCTGATAGCGAAGATTATGGATTTTTAGTTAAACTTTCTGATGACATTCCAAGAACTCAAAATGAATGTTTTGATGTTGCGAGAGATCATCCAGATTCTGAGATAGGAATTATCCAATCGTATAACTCAGAATCACCAGAAAAACCAATCTTGAATTTTGGAGAGATTGAGCTTCAGTTAAACCAATTCGAAACAATCGATAATGCATCTCACGGGAAAGCGAAGCACCAACTCTTTGGTTATATTGGTACTAAAGAGGAGATTTTAGATGTTATTAAGAAATATTTAGGAATAGACCATCCATTTTTATTTTAAACCGCTTTATTACTTTAAAATTTCCTTGTTACATTAATGGGGTTTCATGATACGTTTTTTTTCCCATAAATTCCTATTATCGAGAGAACTATGCTTATATAATACTTAAATAAGGAAATGTGTATAATACTAAAAATTTTTACACACTCCAATAAATAATTTCATTCTTTTGATTTTAATTCCTTTTGCAATTTTTCTTCAACCTCTACTTCATCTTCCTCCTCCTTTTTAAATGGTTTCGAGGGTTTAGAATCGTCAAAAGGTGTATTACAGACCCAACACGCGTTTTCCATGTTTTCTAAAATCCGAGCACATTTCTCACAATAAAAAGTCTCACAATTAGAACATATATAAAGGTTATATCCGGAAATTTTTCCTTTACAAACCAGGCATATTTTTTTTTCTTTAGAAATAGAAACTTCTTCTTCGGTAAACTTTGTAGGTTTAATAAACATTTCTAAAATATCAGGATGTTTTAGATTTTTAGATTTTTCACGCTCTAAAATTATATTAGATTTTATATCCCTTAATATGAGGTAAGAAATTACAACAGAAAAGATAGTTGATATTATATTTGAAATTATCACTGATAGATCAGAGCTAAAGATTATACTAATAATTATATTAGCTACCATCCAAGCAATAACTATAATTCCAAAGAAAATCCAATAAAAAAACGTACGTGAAATTATTCTGGGATTAATTATTGTTGGAATAATGACGATGAATGATCCCATTATCAGTAAAATTGGACTTAATATTAAGGGATACACATTCAAAATTTTCGATCCAGCACTACCTAGAACTGCACCCGTCCCTATTAGCACAAATCCAAAAATTAAAAATGAAGCTATCGCTTTAAATTCAAGTCTAGACCATTTTGTATACATAAAAAATATAACAACATTTAAGAATGAAAAGGGAAGCCAAAAGAAATAAATCCAATAGAAAGAATATGGAAATGTGCTTATTGCATAGGGATATGGAAATATAAAAACTAGAACTAATATAACAGTAAAGTAGATTGTAAGGAAATATTTTGTACGCTTAAAAATTATTTCAAATGCTAACATAAACAACACTACACCAACTCCAAGACAAATTGTGCTAAGTATGGTAAAAATTCCTAACATTGGAGCGTATTTAAAAGTCGTAATATCAAAAAGGGCGTAAAAAGTGTTATTTTCGAAAGTTCCTGGATAATTATGTTGTGCAAAATACATCCACATTTGTCCCAGCGCATAGCCAAAAAGAAGACTCGATAATCCATACATGATGACCTTTTCGTTAAAAATATCCCTTTTCCTCCCGCGGTTTAAATAATATACCCCACACAGGAACAATATAGCAATTGCTACGCCCTTCAAAAACCTTTCATACGGATCCCATAATATAATGGAGACCAATTTCCTACCCTCAAGAAGATTTAATTCTAAAAATAAAGTTTTTTTCTTTTAAAATGTTAAAAATTGTTTTCTATTATCATTTAAGTATTATTCTTTGATAAAGATCTACCTGACGAATGTAATAATGAAAAGTTAAAATTCAAAATTATGGAGAAATTAAGCATTAATTAAACCAATTCGAAATAATTGAAAATACATCTCATTGTAAATCGGAGCATCAACTTTTTGGTTATAGAGGTAAAAAAGAAGAGATTTTAGGTGTTATTGACAAATATTTAGGAATAGAACACCCATTTTTATTTTAAATCGCTTTGTTGCTTTAAAATTTCCTTGTTATATTAATGGGGTTTCGTGATACATTTTTTTACCATATAAATTCCTAATATTGAGAGAATTATACTTATGTAAAAACCAAATGAGGAAATTGGTATAACAATATGATTAAGCACATTTCTTCATTCTGCTTTTATCTTTCAGCAAGTCTATTATTTTCTTTAAATCCTCTTGTTCCTATTTCTCTCTCTCCACAGAATGCTTTTCCTTAGTAAATATTCTGTAATTTATTGATTCTTTAAAGATTTTCTGAATGTTCGAATCCTCTTAGAGGTATAACCAGATATCCCCATTAATATAGAACTAAACATAAGATTAGAAAAACCTAATAATATAATTGGGAAATAAAGTGACGGATCGTATTGATAAATAGTACGAGCATCTAATAAAACTTCTAACGCGTTAAACATTAACAAAAAGGATAGAGCAAAGCTAATTAAGCTAAGAAATGATAAATAATATGCACTTTTTTTAGTTAAAATTAAACCTAACAACCTTATATCATTATTTTTCTTTTTTTCCATAGCTTTAATTTCACCCACGCTTGTTATTTTATTATTTCACTCTTTATTATTTAATTTTTTTGATAACTTTATATATTAATATTAAAAAACTCTGACAAGGTGAATAATCTAATCAATACTCATAGATTTGCTTTCATGACAAAGAAAATGCTCAACCGATACAAGCATTAAAAAGTAAAAATCTATTAGAAAAATAATGAAATATGCAATTTTCTTTTCTTTCGTTTTTTTCTTCTAATTACTAATACTATTATGATAATCGGTATTGTGATGTACATCAGGGGAATATAGAAAAAATTCCAACCAATAATGTCTAAGAATTTTTCGAATGGTGTAAGTTCTCTATAATATCGGACTCCAAACTTCAGAATTTGAATTTCAATATCGTTCCATTCACAAATAAATGATTGTCCTCCATCAATTACTATGAG
>JAZGEW010000057.1:0-12282 GCA_036478875.1 Promethearchaeia archaeon
GAAAAATAAATATACTAGAAGATTAAAATGAAAAAGGCGTTAGTATTAGGAGCTGGGGGCTTCATTGGAAGTCACATGGTAAAAAGATTAAAGAAGGAAAGATATTGGGTTCGTGGTGTTGATTTAAAATACCCCGAATTTAGTAAAACAGAAGCAGATGAATTTATTATAGGTGATTTAAGAAATCCATTAGTAGTTAAAGAGGTAATGTTAGCTCCCGATCAAAATGAACTTGGAGAAGGAAGTTTTGATGATGAATATCAATTTGCAGCAGATATGGGTGGGGCGGGATATATTTTTACTGGTGATAATGATGCTGAGATTATGCATAATTCAGCCATGATAAATTTGAATGTTGCTGAATGGGCTATGAAATATAAAATAAAAAATCTATTTTATTCATCATCTGCTTGTATTTATCCAAAATATAATCAAATGGATCCAAACAATCCTAATTTATCTGAAGATTCTGCTTATCCCGCAGCGCCTGATAGCGAATATGGCTGGGAAAAATTATTTAGTGAAAGATTATATTTATCATTTTATAAAAATTACGGATTAAATATCAGAATTGCTAGATATCATAATGCTTTCGGACCAGAAGGAACTTGGGAAGGAGGAAAGGAAAAAGCTCCTGCTGCATTGTGTAGAAAAGTGATTCAAGCACAGGATGGAGATTACATTGAAGTTTGGGGTGATGGTAAACAAACTCGCTCATTTTTATATATTGATGAATGTCTTGAAGCTACACGCAGGCTAATGAATTCTGATTTTATTGGGCCTGTTAATATCGGATCTGAAGAAATGATTTCTATAAATGGATTGGTCCAGATGATTATTGATATTTCTGGGAAGAATTTAACAATTAAACATATAGAAGGCCCACAAGGTGTAAGAGGAAGAAATTCAGATAATAAATTATATAGGGAAAAAATTGGCTGGGAGGTCTCTCAACCATTAAAAATGGGTATAGAAAAAATGTATAAATGGATAGAAGAACAAGTAAAAATAAAAAAAGCGAAATAAATTAAATCTACTAATAAAATTTTTTTTAGATTTAATAATAGAGGGGGAATTTATATGAAAGAAATCTTAAAAAATAGAATATTCATCATAATTGACTTCTTAAATGATCTTTTTTGGCACCTTGGACAATCTTTAAAGCCGGGTTTAAACCTAAACCAGAAACTCCCAAAATTATTCAATAAAATATCAATATTAAGAAAAATTTCAGCTATTTTATACGGTAAATTTGCTACTCAGAAGAAAATTGTATCGATAAGAATAAGAGGGGGTTTGGGCAATCAATTATATCAAATTGCTACGGTATTAGCATATGCGTGGAGATTTTCATTAATTCCTCAGTTCAAAAAAATTAAACAATCACCAAGTAGAGTTAGACCAAGACCTGTATATTGGGATACAGTGTTTCGAAAAATCCCAACTACCGAATTTCGACCATTTAATTTGATAATATATCAAGAAAAAAACCTAGGATATCATAAAATACCAAATCCGAACAAGATTGCTAATCTAAATAATTGTAATGGTATTAAATTAAATGGCTATTTTCAAAACGAGCAATATTTTGATGATTATAGAGAAAGATTATTAAAAATATTATTTTTTATTGATCTTCAAGAAAAAAAAAAAATGAAAACTGAATATCCAGAAATTTTTGATAAAAATAAAATAACCATTTCATTACATATTCGTAGGGATGATAATGTGAGTCATAAAGTTAACTATATGCCATATTTATGGGATTCTGATTACTATGCAAAATCATTAAGCTATTTTATTAAAAAATTTGGTATTGAAAATATCCTAATTGTAGTTGTTTCAGATGATCAAACTTGGAGCAAAAATTATTTCAAAAATGAATTTCCAGAGTTAAATCCAATCATACCAAATGAAAAAGATTATCTGGATTTATATTTAATGTCGTGTTGTGAACATCAAATTATTGCTAACTCTTCTTTTAGCTGGTGGGCTGCATATCTCAATCAGAATCCAAATAAAATAGTAATCGCACCAAAAAACTGGGAACAGAAAGTAAATGTTAAAAGCTGGGATTGGAGATATATGGATAATTGGTTAAAGTTCTAAATTTAAAATTAACAAATAAAATAAATAATTCCTCATTAGCAGGATAAAATATTTAGATACTCCATAATCCCTTAAAAACCATCAATCATTTTTGAGAAAAATTTGCCATTTTAGTGCATAATTTTTAGAATCATACTCCTAAAAAAAAATAAAGTAAAATTAAAAATATTGAAGGTTCTGAGGGTGTGAGAGGAAAAAATTCAGACATAATAAATTACATCATGAGAAAATTGGATGGGAAGTTTCACAACCATTAATAGTGGGAATAGAAAAACTTATAATTTGATAAATTATAAGTAAACTTCAACTACAGTGCAACACCTGGCTTACTTAACGTCACCAGGTTACGTGCAATTTACTTCACTGCGCAGACCCTGATCTTGATATAAATCCTTCGGTTTGTTATCATGGTGATGCTCCGTTCCGCTGAAATGTCGCAACCAGATGTGAGAAATGTTACCAGGCTGAAATTTCTATTTAACTCAATAAAAATTCTTTAAAATATTTTCTAACCTCTCATTAATGTGTTCTGAAACTGAATGGAAAAATCTTTTAACTAGTATACATATACAAAATTCAAATATTAAGATACAAATAGAACGCAAAACTGATTTAAAGGATTTTAAGGAAATATTGTGAAATTTTCTGATATTGATATTGAAACGGTCAGAGAGTATTGGGATCGAAGACCTTGTAATATTAGACATAGTAATAAAAAAAAAAATACAAAAGAATTTTTTGATGAAGTAGAAGAAAAGAAATATTTTGTCGAACCACATATTCTAGAATTTGCTGAATTTAAAAAATATAAAGATAAAAAGGTTTTAGAAATAGGCTGTGGTATCGGTACTGATAGTATTAGCTTTGCAAAAGCGGGTGCTGAACTAACCGTCGTTGAGTTGTCCAAAAATAGTTTGGAAATATGCAAGAAAAGATTTGAGATATTTGATTTAGATGCGGATTTTTATCTGGGTAATTCTGAAGATTTATCATCATTTTTACCTATTAGCAAATCTGACTTAGTTTATTCATTTGGTGTTATTCATCATACACCTAATCCAGAAAAAGCAATTGAAGAGATAAAAAAGTATATGAACCCTGGATCTGAATTGAAATTAATGCTGTATTCAAAGTTTTCATACAAATTATTTTGGATTATGAAAACAACAAATCAATGGGATTTTAGTAAAATGGATGAAATAATATCAATGCATTCAGAAGCACAAACGGGTTGTCCTGTAACTTATACTTTTACATTTGATGATATAAAAGAGTTATTGAATGGTTTTAAAATTGAAGAGATTTATAAAACTCATATTTTTCCATATTCAATAGAACCATATAAAAAACACCAATACGTATTAGATGATTGTTTTAAAAATATGAAAAAACACATTTTTAATCAAATGGAAAAAGAATTAGGTTGGCATACTTTAATAAGAGCTATAAAGGAATGATTTGTTCTAAAAAAAACAAGATTATAAAAAATGAAATTTAATTTCAAAACCAATGCTATTTTTGAATTGTCTCCAATATAATTTCTCCTATCTCAATCTTTTTATTAGAAAGTTTAAAAAAAAAGATTTTTTTTATTAATTACATTAATAGGTATAAAATAACTTTTTAGGTTGATTTGATAGATATGAACATTACTGTAATAGGAATTGGTCGCCTTGGAATTTGTTTTGCACTCTGCTATGAAAACGCAGGATATAATGTTTTAGGTATTGATATTTCAGAAAATTATGCAAAAATGATTAATGAGAAGAATTTGGTTTCTTTTGAGCCAAATGTTATGGAATACTTAAAAAACTCAAAAAATCTTAGAGTTTCAACTTCTCTTGAGGAAGGTTTAGAATTTTCAGATGCTATATTCATAATGTTAGATACTCCGAATAGAGGTGGAGAAAATTTCTATGATCATACAAAATTAAGCAATCTTCTAATGAAGATTAATGATTTCAAAGTGAAAAACAAACATATTATTATTTGTTGCACTATAATGCCAACATATATCAACAGAATAGGGAAATATCTTCTTAATGATTGCAATAATACTACTTTGAATTACAATCCAGAATTTATTGCTCAAGGAGATATTATCAAAGGCTTGGAAAATCCGGATTTAATACTAATTGGTGAAGAAACAAAGGAAAGTGGAGATATTATCGAGGAAATAAATCTTAAAGCTATTAAAAATAAACCATATATTTGCCGTATGAATCCATTGGAAGCAGAGATTACAAAAATTGGAATAAATGGATTTATTACCATGAAAATATCTTATGCTAATATGATTGGTGATGCTGCAAAAAGGATAGGAGCTGATGGAAAAGTAATATTGAATACGATTGGTAGTGATAGTAGAATTGGAATAAAATATTTAAATCCAGGATATAGTTTTGGAGGGCCTTGTTTTCCACGAGATACGCTTGCTCTTTCTCAATTTTTAAGAAATATTGATATTAAACCAATTATGATTGACGCTACTGGAAACTATAATAATTATCATACTCAATTACAAGTAAATGAATTATTAGAACAAGATCTTGATGTTTATACTTTTGAAGATGTTTGTTATAAACCAAATTGTCATCTCCCGATTATTGAAGAATCTGCTAAACTTGCAATAGCACAAAATTTGGTGAAAAAAGGTAAAAAAGTAATAATTCGTGATTTTATTCAAGTTATTAATGAAGTAAAAAAAGATTATGGAAATATATTTTCCTACGAAATAATTAAAAAATAGTTATATAAATTGAATTTCTTAGAGGATATTTTCCAATAATATGCCATTAAAAAAATATACTAATTATAAAGACTATTTTGAGAAATCTTTGAATATTATACTGAATCCCTCGCATGTAAATTTAAAACTTCATTTTAATACTCTATTAAATGTGATAAATATTATTTATTAGGTCCTCATTTAATTATTTAAAATGAATCATAGAATAAATTTTCTAAAGCGATATATTTCTCGCAGGCTTAATTTTCCCTATTTATACTCTTTTATAAAAAAGTTAGTTATGAAATTCAAATCATATGTTCCGTGGAATATTGAAAATCATTTAAGAATGATTTCTTTTTATTCACAATTCATAAATAAGGGAGATCTATGCTTCGATATTGGAGCTAATATTGGAGAATATACGATGACCTTTTTAAGGTTGAAGACTAAAGTTATTTGTGTTGAACCACAATTAGATTGTTTAAGAAAATTATATGAACTTTTTGGAAAAAATAAAAATGTTATAATAGTTGGAAATGCTGTAGGAGATAAAGAAGGGATTAATGAGCTTTCGATATGTGACAATGAAAGTGGTATTTCAACATTATCCAATAAATGGAAAACTAAGGGAAGATTTTCTAAAAACCATAAATGGACTAAAACTCAAAAAGTTAAAATAACAACATTAGATAAATTAATTAGTTCCTATGGTTTTCCAAGATTTTGTAAGTTAGATATTGAGGGATTTGAATTAGAATGTTTAAAAGGGTTATCCAAGAAAATTCCCTATATCTGTTTTGAATTTACGAAAGAATTTATTAATGATGCAATGAAATGCATGGGGCATCTACAATCATTAGGAAATGTCAAATTCAATTGTGTTACAAAAGAGGCATTTAGATTTAGTTTATCTAAATGGACATATCCAGAACAATTATACGACCTTATAAATTCAATTCCAGATGATTTACTTTGGGGAGATATTTATGCAAGATTTGTTTAGGAAATTCAGATAAAGAGGCCCTATTAAATATTCTAAAAACCCAGAAATTGAGTTTTAAAAAAACCTGGGTTATAGTATTATTTTTTAGTAAAATAAAAAAAACCACATCCATAACTACATGAATCTAGTTTGTTTTTATTGATATTTTGTGTATATTTACCACTATCATCAACTCCTGAAAGTTCGATGAGTTCTAAATCTGAGAAATATTCTAAAATTTGATCAGTCGAATGAATCCTATGACTATTAAAGCAGAGATTTGGTTTTCCAATTGGTAAAGAAAAAAATAAATTTCCATCTTTAGCTAAAACTCTAACTAATTCTTTTACTGCTTTTTTAGTCCCAAGTGGATCTAATTTATCGCCGTATCTCCCAAGCCCGATATGTTCCGCCACATGAAGACATGAAATTGAATTAATTGAATTATCTTCAAATGGAATTGAAAGTATGTTTCCTTTAATTGATTTTAGATTATCTAAATTTGCGTTTAATGGTCTTATATCAATAAATGTGACTTTTTTGAGTCTTGTTAAAAATCCTACAAATTTTACATTTGAGCCAACATCAACATGAGAATCAGATGCTAATTCAATAATTCTTTTAAAAGCCCAAATATCTTGGTAAAAATAATGAGGATCAAAAGAGGTTTTTACAAGATCATCAAACAAGGAAGGGATTGAATTTTTTAAACTTATCTCTTCTGCATATTTCATATGGGAATATTTTTTCCAATCTCTTAAATATTTGTTATATTTTGGAATTATATATTTTAAATGTGAAATATTAACAATTGGTTTTAACCAATTCCTTACAAATAATTTGTAATGCCTTTTCTTTTTCATTATATCAGTGAATCATTTTTTAAATTTGATCAATTCGTATTATTCAGATTAAATGTTAAGTTTTTTGTATAGGGAATAAAATAATTCAAAATTAGAATCTGTCTTATTATTCGATTATTTTAGTATTTGTTTGCTTTAGATTTTACTTTATTCCCAATTACTTCTTTGTTCCATCTTATTATTTTTTGAGTTGTTTGATTAGAACCGATAAACCTTTTTAATAGTCAAATAAAGCAAATATGCAAAATTCTAGTAAAATAAAAATATTCTTATCACTTTTAAAAAAAGGAAATATATCTATTTACTATATGAAGAAAAAAAAAGAAATTTCATTTTCTATTTTAATGAGTAATTTTAACAATGGAAAATATATCAAAGATGCTATCCAAAGTGTGATTGATCAAATTTATTTAAATTGGGAATTAATCATTGTAGATGATTGTTCTACAGATAATTCTATAGATGTAATTTCTCAATTTTCAAATAACGACCGAATTAAATTAATACAAAATAAAAAAAATATTGGAAAGCCTTCTTCCCTTATCATCGCGATTGAAAATGCTTCAAATGAAATAATTGGTATATTAGATGCTGATGATAAATTGCATGAAGAAGCCTTAGAAATCATTCATAAAGTTTATCAAGATAATCAGAAATATGGATTTGTATATACTAAAATGTGGAATTGTAATTCATCTTTACAACCTTACAATATCCCATCATGGGTAGGACCTGTTATTCCAGAAAAAACTGATATTTTAAAACATAGGATATCCCATTTCAAGACATTTAAAAAAAAAGATTACTTGAAAACTTCTGGATTTGATCCAACACAAAAAAGAGCAATGGATCACGATACCATTTATAAATTAGAAGAAGTTACTCAATTCAAATTCATAGATAAAGCATTGTATTATTATCGTCACCATGAAAATGGTATTTCTCAGGGAAAAGGTTCTTTTCAGGCAAGAATTTATCATTACATTGCAAAATGCAAAGCATATAAAAGAAGACTAAATTCTGATATCCCTAACGTAATTTTGAAAGATCTTTATTTAGAATACTATAAAATTACATTTCATAACATGATAAAGTTTTTGAAATATTTCTACAGTTTTCTAATACTCAACAAAAAAATAAAAAAAATATCAAGTTTTTTCCTCCGTTTTCTCCCTCGTTGAGAAATTTAATACTAATATAAATCAAAATAATAATTAAAGGGAATAAGGTGTATATTATCGTTGCCACAGGCTACATGACCCGAAAGGTGCTCGGATTTAAGTCGCTTTTACGAGAGCAGAACAAGACATGCGAGATGTATATGAGGAGGCTGAATGAAATATTAAGTATCAGATTACCTGCGTGATCTCAGACGCTTGGTGATGTAATATCGCAATGGTTAAAAACTTAAGCCGAGAAATCACACACGTCATCCACAAGCAAAAAAAATCCTACATTAAAGCCATAATATAACACTATGAATATATGGACAACGAACGAGTAATGACTGATATAGGCGTGAAAATGGATGTGATGGAAAAGCGTAACACTCGCTAAGGATATTATATGGGGGTTGGCAGAAATCTTCATCTCTTTGCCCTTTAGAGCATTCAAAATAAGGTTTCAGAGAATTTAAAGTCTGCCCTCCAATCGTTCTTAAGGCTAGGATGTCCAAAAATCGTCGAATCGGTCGAACGGTGCATTCGAGCAATATTAATTGCCCGAAATATTCTCGAGATATTAGATGAAATTCAAATAGATAGAAATATTCGGGTACCGTTTTTTATAGATAATATCAATTCGGTAGAATTCTCAAATTTAGTAAACTGAGTGTGGATAGTGTAAGAAATAAAAAAAAAGGATTAATATTTAATTGATCAATCGTTTAAAAAAAAAAGCCCAAAATTATAATAAATTAGTTCAATATAATCTTCAACTAATAATAATAGTTATAATGTGAGGAAAACGAGTAGTGAAATTTTATGAATTATATAGTCATATGATGCAGGTGTATTTAGTTTCTAAATTAAAGCCTAAAGAAATTTTAGAAATAGGAGTTGGAAATAAATTTGTTACGGATATTTTATTAAAGGATTATCACGTTAAGACTTTAGATATTAATGAAGAAAGTAAACCTGATTGGTTAATAGATATTACATCTTTTGGTGATCTTAATCTTCTTCCTAATAATTTTTTCGATGTAATTCTTATTTGTGAGGTTTTAGAACACGTTCCATTTGAAAAAGTAAATAAAATTTTAGAAATTTTAAAGAAGAAAACTAAAAAGAATATTATTATATCTGTACCAAATCGTAGCAAATATTTACAAGTTCATTCATTTAAGTATGGATTTAGCGAGAGAAAACGAAACTTTTATATTAAAATAGTAAATTGGATATTAGAACTATTTAATAATTTTACAAAGTTGATATCAAAAATACAATATAAGGTTATTAATAGAAAATTAAAATTTACCCCAGATAAATCTGGAGAACATCAATGGGAGTTGGGGATTGATAAATATTCAGAATCTCTTTTTAGAAATTTATTGAAAAAATATTTTATTATAGTAAAAGAAGAGCGAATAATAGGTTTTCCATACCATCATTTTTTCATATTAGAAAAATAATAAATACTTAGATACTGATGATTAAAAAAAAAGAAAATCATTTAAGAGTTTTATTTTTTTCATCTTTATTTGAGACGAATATTGGAAACGAGACATATTATACCCAAGAAATAAATTCGTTTATTAGAAAATACCCATATGTTGAATTCTTAATTTACACAATAGATCGAAGGAAAAATAAAATCACCAGATATCATAAAAACGTTTTATGGATAGAAAGAAAAAATTGGAAGGAATTTCACTTTTTCAAAGACATGATAAAAATTTTCATGAAATTCAAGCCTGATGTTATTCATTCTGTGTATGTCGTGCCTTCATTGATTATGGGGTTTTTTGGAAAGTTTTTCCGAGTACCATCGATTCTACACGGCAGAGGAATGGATATGAACTATTATCCGTTTTATAGATTAAAAAGTAAAATTTTACTAAAGGTAGCAAGCAAAATAAATAATAAGATCTTGACAGTAAGCAATGCAATGAGAAGAGATGTGTTAAAATTTAAAATTCCCATTAAAAAAGTCATTACTATATATGATGGGGTGGATTTTGTCCGATTTAATCCAGTTAATAAAAAATTTTATTCAAATAAACGACTGGAAATTTTGCATAATGGCAGGTTTTCACCAGAAAAATGCCATGATATAATCATTAAGGTATGTAAAAAATTACGCGATAATAATATTAATTTTCATCTAACTCTTATGGGGGTAGGAAAACTCGAAAATCAAGTAAGGGAACTTATCAGGAGATATGACTTACATGATTTTATTACTTTTTTAGGATGGATTGATCATAAAAAACTCCCTAATTATATGATAAACATGGATCTATTTATATTACCATCTCTTACAGAAGGGTTGTCGATATCTGCTTTAGAGGCAATGAGCATGAAATTACCAATGATACTGACTAAAGTTGGTGGCAATCCTGAAATAGCGCAAAGAGTCGGATGCATCTTAATAGAAAAAAATAATCATGAACAGTTATATAACGCCATTTTATACTATTTTAACAATCCAAAAGACGTAGAACGAGGAGGAAATATTAATAGAGAATTTATAATTAATAACTTTAATTGGGATACACATTCAAAAAAATTATACAATTTATATCTAGAATTTCTAAATAGAAAATTAAAATAAATTTTTTTTAAGATAAATAGGGAAATTATAAGATAGAAAGAGTATGAAAATTATATAGATAAAAAAATTCCAGCTGTATATTTTATTCTATTCCTTAATATATAATAATTTATAAGTGTCTTAACATCAAATTTGAATTGAGATAACACTTGATAATAATAACTTCATAGGAAAAAATAAGTACTTTAAAATAAATAGGTTAAGCTTATATTCCAAAAAATTATCCCAAACACTTTTCAACTTAAAATTTATTTCTAAAAATTAAAAGAATAGGCCATAGTTAGGTCTTAATAGTAATTCTACCTTCCTCATCTATCCTATTTAAAAAAATATTGATATTATTTTCTTGAAAATAATGATCTACGGCTTCTTTTTGACCTTTCCAAAATCCATAATCATCAATGATTAAAATCCCCTTTTTCATTAACTTTGGATAAAGATAAGTTAATTCGTGGTAAGTTGATTCATACAAATCAGTATCCAAGCGAAGTAGTGAAATTTTTTCAGGGATAATATTTGGTATAGAATCTTGTACCTTTCCTTTGATAAATTTTATATTCTTCTTAGAATAACCTGTTGAATATAGATTTTTTTTAACTTCTTCCAAAGAAGTATAACACCATTCGACATGATCATCTTTTTTTTTTTTATTCCAACTTTTTATAGCAGAACTTTTATCAAAGATTTTAATATCTTTTGCGGTTGGTTTAGCCATTCCCTCATAAGTATCATAAAGATATAATGATCTATTAGTTTCATTCATCCTTAATAAAGTAAGGGCACTAATCATCATACTACCACCTTTCCATACACCGCATTCTACAATATCTCCTGCAATTTCATTTTTAATTAGATATTCCGTTGCTTTATACATGGCATACATTTTTTCTACAGATGTCATAGTAAATGGTCTACACAAAAGAAAAATCTCCCTAAAGTCTTCTTCAATATCATAAGGAATAAAGTTTTTATCATTTGGGTTATAAATTCTCGAATCTACAATAGTATAACCTAGCTTATAAAAAAGTTTCTTAATAATCTTACCAAAAATCATAATTATCAAGTATAGTTGTTAATATTATAATTTTATTTTAAGTCATAAGATTCAGAAATAATTTCTGAAACATCAATTAAGAAATTCTATAATAAGAACAAATACGAGAAAAGGTAAAATTTTGCTGTATATGATATTAATTTTGTGTTTAAAAAATTCATGTTAAATTTCATTAAAATTACTTAAAATATTTTGGGAAGCCATAACGTCTACAATCTTCGCATGTCTCAATAATTTCTCCCGCTACCCAATCGGAAAGAATTTTTCGTCCTTTTTCATTATTAATAATTTCTGATAAGCTCTCAGTTAACACATTACCAATTACCAACTCATCATGTTCAGTTTCTTTAACTCTACAACCACACAACCTAAGATCCCCATTTGCTAAAATACTGATATTCCAAAGGCTTGAACAAGGATATTTTCTTAATAAAGGTCTCCTTCTTAACCTCATAACACCTAAGAGATCTTTTTTCGAAATCCTCCCACACCAATCATCATATCTAAAGGCATAATCAATTTTAAAAATTCTTTTTTCAAAAAATCTTTTGAATCTTGAATTCATTATTGTGCCCAATATTTCTTTAAAAGATCTTTTTGCCCTAAAACCGATTGTTATGTTTATATTAGACTTTGTTTTTTCTTTATATTCTAACAATTTTAATAATCCCTCAATTTTTTGCGAGGCTAACTCTTGAGAAATACCTAGAATCTCTGCTTCATATTTCGGAATGAGATCACCAGTGCTAATAACAATATTATCAATACCCGA
>JAZGEW010000058.1:0-8539 GCA_036478875.1 Promethearchaeia archaeon
GATAATTCACTTCTTCTTGACAAACTTCTTAGAAAGTATGTATTTTGAGTATTTGTTAAGAACTTTCTTAAGTTTTTCATTATCCATAATTTCTTGTTTAGATTGTGTTCTTTGTAATAATAATTCACCTATTAATACTATATATGGAGTTTTATTCTCCCTCCAAGGAAATTTCCTTAAATAATGGTTACCCCATTCAATAATTTCTGATGTAAAAAAAAAGATAGATTTCTTTATATAAAAATATTCAAAAAATGAGATTAATTATCAAGTGAATAAGCTAATAAAAATGCTAAGACTCAATAATCTTGAAAAAAGAAAGCCGAATCAATTGAGCTGGGGAGAAAGACAGAGGGTTGCCTTAGCAAGGGCTATAGCGATTAAACCAAATCTTTTACTTTTAGATGAACCTTTGAGTGCTGTTGATTGGATCGCTCGTTGGGAGATTTCAAAAGAAATAAAGAAATTGCAGGAAAAATTGAAGATTACTGTTATCTGTGTTACCCACGATATTGATGAAGCTTTTGAACTAGGCAATAGAATAACCGTAATGAATGCAGGCAAAATAGAGCAATGTGATTACCCGGAAAATTTAATTAAGAATCCTAAAACATCGTTTGTATTATCTTTCGTTCGTCAGGGTAAAAATATGAAAAGAATCCAAGCATTAAAGGAATTAAAATAAATACATTTTAATTTTGAAATTATTTATTTAATCCAATTTAATTAATATTGACTTATTTAATAAAAGCTGGTTTAAAATTATTTAATTCTTTATATTATTCATATCTCGCCTTAAAATTACAAATCTTTTACCTCAATTAAATCTTTATTCTTAAAAATAACGATTATTTGAAACTTATAGAGAGTTTCAGTGGGATTTGATAAATTTTTAGAGAAGATAAATTATCCTCGTTATTATTAAGACTCGTTACAGTTTTGCGAAATTAATTCCGTCGTTATAAATATATTTGTTATTATTTGATAGTATCTTCGTGAAAGTTGGGTTTTAGTTAAAAAAAGTATAAGATTTTTACCTATATTAAACGTAAAATAATACAGTGATATGTATAATTTAGCGTGAAAGGCACGTTTCACGATCTTCAATATGAAAAACGTCAAATTTACAAATTTTTATTAATTAAAAGTTTTATAATTTATAAAGAGTAAACACATAAACTTAGATTCCTTTTTAAATTAATAACTCAACTGAATTCAGCGATGTCAAAAGATATAATTAACGCAATAGTCTACACTGTATTAGACGAAAAAATTGGTCCAAAACCGTTCTTATGGGATCCAATTGATTTATCCGATGATATTCGAATGTCAGTTGGTATTAAATCAATTACAATGCTCTCAACTGATCAAGGAATCATCCCTCAATCTTTAGTGATTATTCCTTTTCCTATGTTAAATTTGAAAGGTATAACAAAATATATTGAACGAGCAGATGAAACTCGACGTGGAGGAGTCGCTCTATCATCACTTACGTTACTTTTTAAAGAAGCAGATGACCTGATATTCTATAAATATATCGATTATCTTGAATCTGCTTTCACTGAAAGTGCTCAAAAAATTATAGAATTAGAAAATAAACAAGCTATTACGGATGACATTTATACTGAAATCAATGAATTAAAAATTAGAGTTTCAGAAATTTTAGATGATTTATCTAATAAAGAGAAGTCAACCTCGGAATTAGAAGCGTTTCCTGAAGAGGATAAAGCTGAAGCAAAAAAATCAGGGTACCATTTCAAAATAGTAGTATGTGGAGATCCTAATGTAGGGAAAACAAGCACAATTCTAAGATTTACTGACAAAGCTTTTATACGTACTTACATCCCTACACTCGGAGTGTCAATTTCAGAAAAGGATATAAAGGTAAATAAATATTATGCTAATTTAATTCTATGGGATATTGCTGGTCAGAGCAAATTCGAGGTAATGCGGCGTCACTTCTATAATGGGGCAGAAGGCGTAATCCTTATATTTGATTTAACAAATCTTAAATCATTTGAAAGTATTTCTAATTGGTATAACGATATACATAAAAATGTAAAGATATTAAAAGAAGAATTAATTGGATTTATATTAGGGAATAAAGAAGATTTAATCAATGAGAGAAAAGTCCCTTCAGAAAACGCAAAAAAAATTGCAAAAAAGTTCAATTTAGAATATATAGAAACCTCTGCATTAACTGGTAAAAATGTAGAAGAAAGTTTTTACAAGTTAGCAGAAGCATTGATTAAATTTAAACAGAAAAATAAAAAAAATGGTTAACTATGGAATTTGAAGATATTATTTATGGAAGAAGGTCAATACGGAGATTTAAACAAAAGCCAATATCAATAGATATTTTAAAAAAATTAATTGATTTTGCTCGCGTTGCTCCTATGGCAAGAAATATCCAAGGACTTGAATTCATAATTGTTCAAAAACCTGAAATTAGAGAAGAATTGTTCCCTTTATTAAGGTGGGCATCTTCACTTCCAGAAGACCAACGAACTCCAGAAGAAGGAAAGAAACCTACAGCGTACATTATAGTTTTAGTCAATAAAAAAATTAAGAATTCTTATTTCAACTTTGATGTGGGCGCTGCTGTAGAAAACATTTTACTTGGAGCCGTGAATTTTGGTTTAGGTTGTTGTTGGATGGGGGCAATCGACAGAGAAAAAATAAGAGAATTATTTAAAATACCAGACTATTTTGAAATAACTCATGTAATAAGTATGGGATATCCAGATGAAAATTCTGTAATTAAACCTTATGAAGGTTCGTTTGATTACTGGAAAGATGATAGAGGACAAATGTATGTCCCCAAAAGAGGGTTAAGTGAAATAATATTCAAGATTTTTTAAAACACTAGCGAAGATTTTAACGTCTTATTCAATAAGATTCCAAATTCTTAAAATACTAATTAAGTAGATATTGTTTTGTATTTAGAATGTAATTCATTAATAATTGCTTTAAAAGCTTCTTCCACTTTTTCGCCTGTTTTTGCTGATGTTTGATAATACGCCAAAAAATCTTTTTTTTCTTTTAACTTTAAGACTTTCTCGTCATCTAACTCTTTCTCGTCAACTAAATCAACTTTATTTCCAAACAGAACAACTGGGATATCTCCACAGAATTTCTTTATTTCATTATACCAATTAGGAACATGCTTAAAACTTTCTGCTCCTAAGTCAGTTTCTTCAAGAGAAAATACAATAATCGCAGCTACGCTTGCTTTATAAAAAGCTGGTCGTAAAAAATGGAAAGTGTCTTGACCAGCAATATCCCAGAAAAATAATTTACATTTATCTCCTTTTATCTCTTCAGTATATTTAGAAAATTGAGCACCAATAGTTTGAATATATTCTTCTTGAAAATTTCCTTGCGTAAACTTTCTTATTAAAGAAGTCTTACCTACAGCACCATTCCCGATCACTGTAATTTTAAATGTAAACCGTTCGCTCTCGCTCATTTTCTTTATTTCCTCATAATAATTTAATTATGGTATTTATTATTTATAATTCAATTTTTTTTTAATATAAATTTTCTTTTTAGATCTCTTTTAACAATATAATAAATTTAAGAGAAGCTTTTTCTTTTAAAGATTTTCGATTTATGACGAAAATTTAATAAATATTTAAGATAATAATTAAGATATTCAGTTGTGAGATCTTTATAATAGAGTAGTATAAGCTTAAGTTATAGATGTGAGATAATGGGAAAAAAACTGGAATCTAAAATGGAAGTATTATTTGGTCTTATTGGTATAATATTTATGGTTATCTTTCTACCTTTAACTGCCATATTGACTCCTGGATACACACCATTAGAAAACACAGTGAGTACATTAGGTGAAGGTATAATGAAAACGTTGTTTAGTATTTGTTTTGTGGTGGCAGGCTCATTATTAATTCCATTTTATATATATCTTGAAAGAGAATTGGTGAATATCAAGGAAAATATAAGAAGACTAGCGACAGGTGTATCTATTTTCACTTGTGTATGCATTGCATTAGTTGGAATAATTCCAGACGAAACACACTTGGAATTTTTTATAGCGTTTCATGGGTTTGTTGCCGCAGTGAGCTTTATAGGATCATCAATATATATTGTTCTGTATAGCATCTTAATGTATTATGTACCTAAATCCAAAATGTATCATGGTCCAAAATTTAAAAAATATTTAGCATTTTTTGGATTTTTCATTGGTTTTCTATTGATAATTCTATTAGTGACACTTAATCCCCTAATAGAATGGATTTTAACAATGCTTATAGCATTTTGGATTATAATAACGGCAATTCAATGTATTGCATATAAATTTTTTAATATTCCTGGAATGTATTTTAAACGGGCTCAATATCCTGATGCATTAAGGTTGTTTGAAGAAGCAGTTCAGATTTTAGATAGCCTAAATATCAGTGATGAGCCGATAACAGAAACTCTTAGAGAAAACATAAAGTTTCTCAGAAATGAGATGGATAAGGAACCAAATAATTCACCTGATAATTGATTTAGCGCAGTTTTAAAAATGAAATAAAAAAATGATCAAAATCCATTTTTTTAAATTTATAAAGGGACAACTATATGAGTTTCTGTACGGCTGACTCCTTCAATACTATGGATTTTTGCCAGAATTGTTTTTGCGATTGTTTCAACATCTGGTCCTTCTACTTTAACGATTATATCAATACCGCCAGTAACCGGGAAGGATTCCTTAACTTCCTCTATTTTATCTAAATTACGAACAACTAATTCTACAAATCCTGCTTGCACATTCATTAAAACAAAACATAAAGTCATTTTTCTTCAATTCCTCATTAAAATTTTTTTTAATTTATTATTATCTTTTAGATTTAAAAATATTATAGTTAAGACATCTTTTTTAGAATTTATAAAATTATTACACGTTCAATTAAGAAATAAAAAAATACAGCACTTCCAAGATATAACAACATTATTGTAAACGCAACTGGAATTTTTAACAAGTTATTTTTATCTTGAATTAGATTATACCCATAAAACGTTGTAATACCAAGAATAATCTCTGGAATAATAATATATAACGCTAAATGTCCAACCATAATTACATTTTGAGCATACCAAGATTCAAGCATCCATATTGTTTGCTCTGCTAATCCAAATATAATTAATGAGAGAAAACCAACAATCAAATATACTCTTTGCATTGAATACCTCTCTTGTAAATATGAGCCAATAAATATTATTAAAAACAATGGTATTGCCCATAAACCAGCCATATATAATGATACTGTACCAATTTTAATGAAACCATCTTCTGGAAATACTAATATACCAAGTTCAGCAGATAAAAACCAATCTGGCCATACTTGAAATAAACTAAGAATAAATACAAACAACCACATATTTATCCACTCAGTATGATTACGTAAATATGCAAATAATGGGATTATTATATTATAAATTGCTACAAGAATGAATAACTTTATTCCTATAGATCCTGAAATAGGAATTAACAATATTAAAACGCATAATGCGACAAATATCAAATGAATTATTAAGAAATCTTTTACTATTTTTGAGATTTTTAACTTCATGATTGATGAAATTTTACACCATTTAAATAGTATTTATGAATGTTCTTATTATATCTATAATAACACTAGATTAAATACAAAATTATGAGACTTTAATTATATGAATGACATAAAAAATGTTTCAATTATAGGTGCAGGTTTCACTGGGAAACAGATAGCTGCTATCACAGCTTTATATGAATATAATGTTAGTATCTTTGATATAAACTCAGATATGTTACAA
Organism: Promethearchaeia archaeon; assembly: GCA_036478875.1. GTDB lineage: Archaea > Asgardarchaeota > Lokiarchaeia > Sigyniarchaeales > SOKP01 > Loki-b32. The sequence goes on from JAZGEW010000058.1 coordinate 5,800, forward strand.
GAAGCAAAAAAATATATTAATGGTGTACTGAAACGAAAGAAAAAGACTGAATTAATTAATACTATATCTTATCATAATGAGATTGACACTGCTGTTAAAAACGCTGACCTTGTTATTGAAGCTGTACCAGAGAATCTCGAACTAAAAAAATTAATTTTTTCACAAATCGATAAATTCGCTCCTAAGAAAACAATAATAGCCACAAATTCTTCTTCATTTCCAGTTTCCAAGATTGAAGATGTTGTAGATAGGAAAGATAAAATTTTAAATATTCATTTTTATCCACCTATACCACTACGACCAATGGCGGATATTATGCGAGGTACCAAAACAAGTAAGGAAACATTTGAAAATGGAAAAAAATGGATAGAAAGTATTGGATGTCATCCGATTGTTTTGAAAAAAGAAATACTTGGTTTTGTTTTTAACAGAATGTGGCATGCTGCAAGAAGAGAAGCTCTCAAACTTTGGGCGGAGGGGCATGCTGACATTGAATCTGTAGATAAGGCGTGGATGATCTTTACCGGGATGGCAATGGGACCCTTTTCATTAATGGACGCTATTGGTTTAGATGTAGTGTATGCTGTACAAATGACTTATTACAATGAAAGTGGCGAGCTCAGGGATAAACCACCTGATGCACTTAAGGATATGATTGATATTGGAGAACTAGGGATGAAATCCGGTAAAGGATTCTACACATGGGGTAAAAAGAAATAAAACTCTATAACTATTAATTGAATGATTATGCAGGAGTATATTGAGAATCTGATCAAAAATTTCATAGATAAATCGAAAAAATCTTCTAAATTTAAAACTAATTGGAGTGAACCAATAGTAGGGTTTGCTGATGCAAAAAACCCACTTTTTCTGCAATTAAAAAGAATTATTAATGAAAACCATAAAATACCTACAGAATTACTTATTCAAGCAAAAGCGGTTATCTCATATTTTATTCCTTTTAATAAAAAAGTGGCTTCGAGTAATTCTAATGGAAAACATGCTTCAAAAGAATGGGCGATTGCTTATATTGAAACAAACAAACTTATAACAGATTTAAATACATTTTTAGCAGATATATTAAAAAAAGAAAACTATGATTCTATACAAATATCCCCAACTCATAATTTTGATAAAGATTCATTAGTAAGTTTCTGGTCTCACAAACATATAGCCTATATAGCAGGTTTAGGTAATTTTGGTTTACATAAAATGTTGATAACTGAAAAAGGATGTTGTGGTAGACTTGGGAGTATAATAACTTCGGTTTCTATAGAACCAACAATAACAAAACAAAAAGAATATTGCCTTTATTTTCATAATAAATCCTGTAAAAATTGTATTGATAATTGCTTCTATAACATTTTAACATTAGAGTCATTTGACCGGTATAAATGTTATGATATTTGTTTAGAAAATGGTCGAATTTATTCCCATTTAGGTCTATCAGATATGTGTGGGAAATGTGCTTGTGAAGTTCCCTGTTCTCTTAAAAACCCTGTTAAGTGAAGAGTTCCTATTTTAATTGTAAATTTGAAAATCGACAGATCATGTAATAAATTAATACATGAGGATTAAATGAAAGAAATAATTATTAAAATATAAAAGGAATAATTTATAATTTAAAGAAAAGTAATGCGAAGAGATTAAGATAATCATGAAACCAAATTTATTATCTGAGGAAAGGGTAATTATAACTACTGCGATTACAGGAGGAGCTCATGGAAAATGGTCAAATCCTAATTTACCAATTACTCCTGAAGAACAAGCTAAAGATGCATTAGAGTGTTATAAAGCAGGTGCTACAGTATGTCATATCCATGTAAGGGGAGAAAATGGCTTATCAACCGCAGATCTAAATGTTTATAACAAAACAGTGAGATTAATAAAAGATAAATGTCCAATTATTACTCAAATTGGGAATGGAATTGGTGCTCGTATAGAATATGGTGTTAAGGTGAGTAAATCAGGAAAAAGGTATGGCCAAGCTCTTAAAATGGCTACATTAGAAGAAAGACTCAATTTATTAAATATTGATCCTCAACCTGATATGTTTACTATAAACGCGGGTACTTTTGAGTTTAGAACGAATATGAGAGGTATGGAAACATCCTCAATTTTTAATAATCCAATGGATTTTAACAAAAATTATGTTAAAGGCTGTAAAAAAATCGGCGCAGGTATTGAAATAGAAGTATATGACACGAGTCATATTGCAAATATTATGGAATTAGTCGATATGGGTGTATTTCAGCCAAATGAGAAACTTCACTTTAGTATTGTGCTTGGTATTAAAGGTGGCGCTCCTGCTACTGTAAGAAACCTTTTAAATATGGTTGAATTAATTCCAGAAGGATCTACATGGCAAGTTGTAACTATTGGAAGATATTGTCTTAGAACGACTATGATAGCTATGTGTATAGGTGGTAATATTAGAACTGGTCTTGAAGATACTGTCTATTATCGAAAGGGTGAGCTTGTTAAAAGTAATGCACAATTAGTGGAAAGAATGGTTAGAGTAGCAAAAGAAATTGGAAGAGAACCTGCTACTGTTGATGAAGCAAGAGAAAAATTAAGATTAAGATAAAATTTAAGAAAAATACATAAAAATATAACAGTAGCAAAGGATTTTAATGTCTAAATTCTATTGAACTGTGACTTATTCTATTCATTTTTAAAACTTAATTAGTATTTTGAAATATTATTTTTATCTTTCTTAATTATTTGATTACTTACCGCT
>JAZGEW010000059.1:0-68832 GCA_036478875.1 Promethearchaeia archaeon
TTATTTAATAAGGGAGATTTCAAAGATTTAGAGCTGTTATTAAATAAATTGGAAATCCAATTTAAAGACGAAATTGAAGATTTAATAGAACTGAGATTAGTTAAAAGTCGTCACGATGTCTTAATTGGAAATTACAAAGAAGCTCTGGAAAAATTAGATTGGGTTATAGTTAAGGCCACAAGTTTACGGAATGACATTCTACTAATTGACGCTTATTTGGTTAGGTGTGAGGCTCTTCATTATTTAGGGAAATACGACATTTTTCCTGATGGTATTAATCTAATTGAATCGAAATTTCAAAACATTCCTAAAGAAGGATTGCACTTTATGAGACAAAACGCCAAACTCGAGCAACTAAAAGGGCGTTACCACACAACTCAAGGGGAATACAATAACGCACTAGAACATCTGTTTCATTCAAAAAAATTATATGAAAAAATAGGTTTACAACTAGGATTAGCAAGCACCGTCAACCAAATAGCACATAATTACTGGTTAAGAGGAGAAACTGAAAAATCTATGGAATCATTAATTTCGACTGTAAATATATGTAAACAACTCGGAAACAAAAAAATGTTAAGTTTGACATTAAACAACCTGGGAATTTTGAATGACCTCGTAGGAGATTACGATTTTGCTATTCAAAATTTTAAATTAGCCCTACAAATTTCTATAAAAAATGAAGATATTCAACATCAAGGAAGTAATCGTGCGAATTTAGGAAGTACTTATCTTATAATCGGTGAACTTGATCTTGCAGAAAAAAATTTCCTTGAAAGTCTTAATCTAAATAAAAAAATGGGAAATACGCATGGAATCGCAGGATGCTATTCTAATTTAGGCCATTTGGCAAGTATAAATGGTAATTTTAAAGAAGCGATAAATTATTTCAAAATGAGTATCGAAGCTTTTAAAACAATTAGCCAAGGCCCACTTTGTTTAGAATCATTAGTGGGGATTATCATCGCCTTAATAGATTATAATTCAAAGAGTGAAGCACTCAATTATCGAGGAATTTTAGAGAATTTATATCAACAACATAGGACATTCAAAATCCAATATTTAACCGAAATTACTAAAGCCTATTATTTTAAGAGTTATGGAAATGAGAAAGAAATTATTAAAGCTAAACAAACTTTTGTAGACATTTATAAGAACTCAAATGTTGAATTTGATTGGAGAATCTTTTGTGTGTTAAATTATAGTGATACAATATTAAAACACTTAGGAGAATTGAATCGTGAGGAATCTTTAAAAGAAATAGAGAACTTAATGTTAGATGTGTTAAAACTAGCAAAATCAGCCGTTTCTTTTCGAATCTATGCACAAACTTATATTATCCTCGCTCAAATTGAAATTCTAAAAAAAAACTATAACTTAGCAAAGGAATATTTACAAAAAGCAGAATTCATTTCAGAGGAAAAAAAATTGATATTATTAGACAAAATTAGGAATTATTACCTAAATATTGAATATTTAAAAAAGAACTACAAAAATGATAAAACGATTCTTAAAGATCTTAAACAAGAGTTAAAAGAAATGATATTAATTCGAAGTTAATCGTTTGAAATGTAAAAATCTAATGAAGTTAAAAATTAGTATTATGGTCTACATTTAATCAGGGTTTAAATCCGTTTAGATTCTGGAAATTACAATATGAAAAATTTAATAAATAAAAATAGTTCAAAAATTTTTGGTAATACTATAACCCCATCCAATGAAAATCTTAATCGTTGATGATAATCCATCATTTCTGATGCTTTTTCAGGTATATACTAAAGACTATCCTCAATTTGAATTTTTATATGTGGAATCGGGAGAAGAAGCTTTAAAAATCTTAGATAGTGAGAAGGGAAGAGATATCTCTTTGATTGTAAGCGATATCCGCATGCCTACATTATCAGGGTTTGATTTATCTCGGATCGTCAAAGAAAAATACCCAAAAATTCCTATAATGTTAATAACTGGAATGGAATCAAGCTATTTCTCTGAAGAAGATTTAATGTTTTCTACTAAATTCCTAAACAAAAATATAGGTTGCGAAGGTATTCTTGAAGAAATTAAAGTATTTTTTGATGGCTAAAGATAACAGTAATTTCCGTAGTTGTTTGACTTTTTCTCTGCATTATGGTTTATGTGTAATAAAATATCTTCATTCACTATTTTTCGTTCGATGTCTGGACTTAATAATTTAGAGCAGTTCATGAAACATGAAATCATGAAACCCAAGTTAAGAAACTTGAAGAAGCAGGTTTAATTGAATGTTCTTATATGTCTGGAGATCATGGGGTTCGAAAAATTAGTAGTATAAAATTCAATAAACTTATAATAGAGTTTTAAACATTTTCAATTTTTAAAAGAGGGCTTTTAATAAGGATCTAAATATATTTCTATCCTTATAACTATAAGAAAGAATAAAATTTTACTACGAAGTTAATTCAGTTAGCAATTTTTACTTTTTTTATTGTTTTTTTCACGATGGGAACAATTTCTCTTTCTTCCATAAGAACTTTTGGTTTAGTTTGAATTAACGATTTCTTAGCTTCTCCTTCTGCCATAAAATTTTTTAATTCATCAGAGATTATTGATGTTGTCATACCCATTGAGTGAAGCATATCTAATCCGCTAACAATCACTGTTTTAGCAAATCGAGGTATATTTCGCGTCATCCAATTAAATTTCCCAAATGGATTAATGTATCTTTTTAAGAGCATTCGAAGCCAACCCCCACTTAGATAATAAGCAGAATACGCTTCACCAACTAATTGAAACATTTCATTTGTGGTTAGTTGTTCTGTACGCATCATAGGATAAAACAAATCATAATGCCTATAATCATTACTAGTAATCATATTTTTTTCTAACATTTCATTATAGAAGTCAGTCCCTGGAAAAGCTGTAATAGGTGTGAATTGTATACAGGTTAAATTAAGCGATCTCGCAAATTGAATATTTTGTCTTACCATCGTCTTAGTTTCTCCTGGATATCCAATGATTACACCTCCGAAAATTGAGATTCCACGATCTTGTAGCATAGATACGACTTTTCTTACCATGTCAGGAGTTGTATTTTGTTTATTCATCGCATCAAGGCTTTGTTGATGCACCGATTCGATACCGAGGAAAACTTGTCTCATTCCTGCTTTATGCATTAAATCAATTAGAATTGGGTTTCTATACAGGGAATCGGCTCGTGATTGACAAGAGAAAAGCATTTTGTTCGGAACTCCTGAACGAATTATGGTTTCAAGAATCTCTTTTGTACGTTTTATTTTGACAGTAAAGTTGTCTTCACAGAAAAAGATAAAATCATTTTTCCAATCAATATCATAAATTTCTTGCATAATCCTTTTAGTTGATTTTGTTCGATAAGTTACTCGTTTATCAGAATTTCTCCACATTTTTATAATACAGCAAAATTTGCAATTATGTGGACAACCTCTTGATGTTTCAAGTTGGGCAACTCTTGCACCTAAATAAACATATTTTTTATCATCTAATAAATCTCTACGAGGCATGGGAAAATTATCTAAATTAGGCTCTAATTTTCGATCTTTATTATGAACCACTTGCCCTTCTTTATTTTTATATGAAATTCCGTCAATATTACTTATTGCCGTAGTACCTTTATTTCCATCTATATAATCTATAATTTCGCGAAATGTATGTTCACCCTCCCCTCGAACAGCATAATCTATTGCGGGATGCTTTGCTACAGATTCTGGAGCTAAAGTGGGTTGATACCCCCCAATTATTGTGGTACATCCTTGTTCTTTTGCCATTTGAGCGACTTCAAATGCATTAGAGATTTGGGGAGTCATACTTGTGAGAGCTACTATATCACTCTGATTCAACAATGAACGGAATCTCTTCTCATTATACTTATGGACTTTAAAATCGAATAATTTCGCATCATGTTCTGGAACCATTGCAGCAATTGAAATGAGACTTAAAGGAGGTCCTTTAATTATTGCATCAAGTCCAGCACTAAGTCGAGCGGGATTAACGTATAAAATCTTCAACTTTCTAATTCCCTAATTTTACTTTGATTTTTTTAGTTATGTGCCTAAATTCCACCATCTATTTATAAAACTTAAGAATATTAATATAGGAGAAGTGGCACCGAGAAATCTATAGAGAGTTCTCTATATACTAAAATCTTATAAGAATATTATGATTTAATCCTTATAAAGTTTTTGTTATATCTACATAGCTGTAAAAAATACAAGGAAGGTTTATAAACATAATACAGAAAAATTGTATAGTAACTTCAAAGCAAAATTTCTATTCAAAATGAAACAGTTTTTTCAAACATATAATTAAGTTTTTATAATTATCAATTATAAATACCTGTGACATGGAAAAAGCAATACGATTATGCGAAATGGTAAATCAAGGTTATAATAAAGGTGCTTGTGAAGTTAAAATGAAAAATGGTTTAACTGAAGTAGCGTGTAAAGCCACATTGAAATATGAAGGAGGACAATATCATAGAGTTATATCAGCAATGCATTTATCAAGACCCGAAGATTATTTCTCGATTTATCAATCTGGTTGTAATCATAATTGTCTTAAATGTCATTCATGGGAATTTTCAAAGCATTTCAATGGAAAATGGTATTCTACCGATGAAATTGCTGAAGAATGTAAACAATATGAGCAACATGTAACTATTTTTGAGCCAAGAGAACGGGCATTAATGTATTACGCTAATGATTTATGTAAGCATTGTGGTTCTTGTATTCTTTTCAATAAGCGAAGTCCAATGTGTCCAAATAAGGTTTCTAAAGAGAAGATCGTATTAGGACCTCAAGGATTTGGGCCTGCAAGAAATATTGTGGCCTTTACAGGTGGTGATTTAGCATGTCAAGCAAATTTTTATGCGGAGGTTATAAAAAAAATAAAGCAAAAATGTGATAATATTTGGGTCCTCTTAGAATCAAATGGATATGGACTTACTCCAAAGAATTTAGATCTTTTCCAAAAAGCAGGACTAGATTCATATTGGCTCGATATTAAGGCATATGATGAAAATATTTACAAAAAATTATGTGGAACATCTAATAAGACAGTTCTCAATTCTCCAAAAGAAATTATTAAAAGAAATTTTGTTTTAGAAATTCTTACGGTGTATATTCCAAATTTTATTGAAGTAGATCAATTTGAAAAAATCGCTCAACTAATTATTGAAATTGATCAGAACATCCCATTTCACATATTAGCGTTTTTTCCAAAATATAAGTTAGAATCATATAGACCACCTACTTTGGATGAGATCTTGGAAACTTATAAAGTTGTTAAAGGAGTTGGTTTAAAACAAATACAAATTGGAAATATTGGTGTTTTTGCCAAATCCGATGAAGAAATGAAAAGATTAATAAACACCGTAGGTATTAAAGCAATCTGATTTAGCTGTCAAATAGCTTATAGATTAATATTCAGAAAATTTGGTATATTCTGAAAATATTCTTATTGTATATGATTATAAAACATTAATGCGGAAGACGAATGTAAATGATATTAGAAGTTATCGAAAATTTGAACGACTAATAACATGAGGGATTATCTAAAAAATTCAATTAGAGTGTTTTTTATCGTTTCAAAATGCCCTAAATGTGTCTTTAAAAGAAGATCAAAGGTCTCCCTTATCCCCAATTTCTCCATCCTTTCAGTTATTTTGTAATAAGGCGAATTTTTCAATTCTTTTACTAGTTTTTTATTTTTCTCAAGATCTTCTAATAGATACTCATTCGGATTGAGATGATGAGTATCGAGCATTCCTTGAATAATTGCTATTAACATTATGTCAAACGTAATTCTTAAAATTACTTCATGATCGAAATCCGAATTTATAGGAAATAAATAAGATTTGAGCATAGAAATTGATTCTTTGAATAATTCAAAAGATTTGTTTCCAAGTTCTTTAATCCTCTCATTATAAGCACGATTTTCAGATGCTCTTAAGCACATTGCAGATACAGTTTGGTATTCCGCAACAAAATGAATGAATCGTGCTTTAGTCTTAAGATATGTATCTTTTGATTCTTCCTCATCTATTATACTATCTAATTCGTCTAGAGATTTTCTAAAATATGAAGCAATATCAATAAATTTTTTAGCGGAAGCTTCGAATTCTTTTCTTGATAACAGTTCGAACGCCTGTTTTTCTTCTTGTTCATAAAGTTCATCAAATTTATTTATTTTCATTACTGCTTTTAGTATCAAACGTTTACCTACATCTTTCTTAATTCTGGATCGTTCAAAAGATTGACCAGCTTTTAAGAGAAGTATTGAAGATAGATTATTATATTCTTCAGGATCAGTTTGATATAAATAATCTGAAGCACTTTCCCAGGATTCTCCCGCAGTCTCCCAATCATGCATATTAAACGATACATTACCTAATTGAATTAATAATTTTGCAGAAACTTCATAAAGTTTTAATTCTTCAGTTTTTCTAATTATAGATTTCAATCTGTAAACCGCTTGAATATTATTCTTATATCTTGAGATAATTTGAGTAATTCTAATGTAAAGTTCATCTAATTTAATATAACTCCCAAGGTCAATGTAGATTGAAGCTGCTTTTTCATAAAAATCGATAGCTTGTTTTCCTTTTCCGCTATCAACAAGCGATTCTGCTTGGTCTATTAATTTTATAGCTTCCAACTCTTTTTCGTCACTATAACGATTGTTTATCATAATGTTCTCCTTTTAAATGCGTAAATTAGGAATTAACGGACTAAATTAAAAATTCTATACAATTTACATAATCTAAATTAAAATATTAAAACCTTAGTATTGATAGCTTTTTATCATCAAACTAATTCTATATGGTTCTGTAATAGAAAAAAAGTGATTTTTTTTTAAAATTGGTTAAATAGTTTTATATTTCTGTTTTTTATTATGTCTCTGAATTCTATTGATTGATATACTGATGCAAATGATTCTTTTGCATCTTCAATGGCGCCATAGAAAATGAAATTGCTATACCATGTTGCGATAAACATGATACTAGCTCTCCTATATCGTGTATGATATTTTATATTCAAACGTGGGGAAGAATATTGAAAAAGAAAAAGATTAGGTGCAGTACCAACGGGAAGTTTTAATGAAGTACTTACTAATTGTTGTGTTTCAAGTATATGAGCTAAACTTTCCAAATTAACAACACCCCCATCAATCCAGAGTTTTTCAATACCAATCTTTTTTAATCCATTAATTATACTCACGTTATTAGGTTGATTTTTCTCAGTAATATATGCATATCTTTGAGTAGATGTCATATTTTCCGAACCAAGGATCAAGATTACAACAGAATTTATTTTGTAATTTTGTAATATATCTATTTCTTTCTTGTTTTTTAGATTTGAAACTGTATTATATATATATTGATCTGGTTTGATGCCACGCTCTGTAAGATATTGGATTCCGGCTATCCTTGATTCAAAATCTCCCCCTAAAACAAAGGGAGGATCAAAATTATCTAAATAAAACTCCAAATATTTTAGCATCGACTTAGGTGTATAAGCGGATATTTCTACTAAATTAGGAATTTTATATTTTTCTGATAAAGATTGATGTGTTTTAATGCGTTTCATAGCTTTTTGGGTATTAAAAATTTCTGGATTTTTTCGGTCCACAATAGTCTCATTCTGGTAAAAAACAGTCCCGATTAAAACTGGAGGCAATTCAAAACCTCCCTTTCCCATTTTAATATTCCCGTAAGAATAGTAGTCTAATTCGTTCATATTAAGATCAGTTATTAAATCTTTTAATTAAAATAGGAATGAAAAACTATTTAATTTGCGTGATTTTTTAAAAGCTTTAAAAGTCTTTAATTTAAGGGATATTTTCATAGGTACAATTCCATAGCAATTTCATAGGCTGTGATAGAATGTTCCAAAAGCTCTTTATATCGTGATGGTTTAAAAATTATGTAGTCTTTAGATAATTGATGTTTAAATCAATATCCTTTATTAATTCCTTGCGTTCTGAACTCTGCTTATTACGGTAAAAAAATAGAAGTTAGAAGTTAAATATTATACCCTATGCCTCTGGCGATGTATTCGAGAAAATGTGAAATGCTCATATTACAAAAATCAAGCTGGACTAACTTAGTTTTCACCTTTCCTTGCACTTCTTCATTATTTCAAAGAATTGTTCGAGAGTAGGGGCGGGAATAACTTTGAAGCTTTTCGAGTAGATAATCCATTCTTTCCCTGTCAAATCATTTAATTTATTATGGATGCAATATCTCCCTCGATTTCCTAAATCAATATACTTCTGCTGTAGTTTTTTCTTTGTTTTTTGAGTCATTATCCTATTATTTTTATAATTATTTGATTGAAAATAAAGAAAAAATTTTTATTTAGATTTTGTTCGCTGTTCTTCTAAAATCTTTTTTTGGTCATCATTTAAACTCTCATAACTACATTCAAGACAGAGAGTATAATGCGTGGAACCACCGTAAAATAAAACGGGGTTTTTACAGATGATACATATTAGCAATTCTACTTCCCTCACATCTATTTTGAAAATATACTCTTCTCAATTCTTTTTGCCTTGTGATACCAATGAATTCCTCTCTCTGGGAGCAGGTAAAACTTCTTTATGCGACCATTTTCTCTGTCAAATACAGAATCAACTAACTGTTTCTGTTCTAAGCTTTTTAACGTTGAATAAGGTGGACTTGAGCGTAAAGGTCTTTGATATTTTTGATTGTAAGAATTTAGGGAATTTTTAATGTTGTTAGAAGAAAACCTGCTAATTTCCCCAAACTCTGTCAAATCTTCCCCTAGGATCAAAATAATTCTTTTTTCGAGATTGGATAAAATCGGTAATTTGTCATTCTCATTATTATCATTCATATTTTTTTATTCCTCTTTTATTTTATATCAACTTCTAAATTCTGGTTAATTTATTTTTTTCCATATAATTTATAGCATCTTGGATTAACATTATTTCTTTGGCATTTGAATCTGCTCTGTTTGATATGGTGGCTTTTCTCTGAGTTCTTTCATCCCTTCGCAATATATCTATATATCATTTAGGTCTAATACCCATAATGTGTATATAACAGTGTTAGATTATCGGATTGAACTTGATGAAACATTAAATTTACTACTATGGTTAGCACAACGCCATATTTCTTATTGATAATTTTAAAGTATTTTAATACAACCAATTCAAGTTAATTGCTCTTTAAAATCTATAATAGGGAAAAAAATAATGAGTTTCACCATTGTGATAGTCGAGATGAAGTCTTCCACTATTTCTCAATTTATTTAATATATTTTCGAGATTTTCATTTGCATATTCTCTTTCATTAGGATCTTCTATAAAATTTTCTAATCCTTTTTTTAAAGCAATAGTTGTATATGCTTTTCCTTTATTTTTTTTTACATAATTGATTATTTTATTTTCAATAATCTGTTCTAGCTCTTTAATATCATTTGGTTGTTTTCGCAAATTTTCTTCAAGATGTTCTTTCATAATTAATTTATTAGAATAAAATGGTTTCCATTCTGGGTCATCTATGGACTTTACAAAAAGTATAGATATTGGTGCATCATAATATAAATATTTCTTAGGGGAATACTCATTATTATTATACTGATGTTTGAAATAAATGTATAAAGCAAAAAGAAACCCACCTATAATTCCAACAAAATTAAAGATTATTGAAAACTTAATAGGATTGCCAATAGCTACGACGCTTAAAAATATACCAACAGCCATCATTAAAAATCCTATAATACCCAATTTTCCTCCAAAATCATGTAAATTCTGAATTCTTTCCATCTTAATTCGACAATTTTTACAAATGGGAAGATTAAATTGTTTCCAATATTGAGTAAATTTATATTTGAAGGGACCAGCAGATTCCTGTGTACTTTTTATAAAATATTTATGAACATAAGGTTTAGAATCAATATTTATAGTCTTACATCTTATACAGTTGGAATTATTCACTCTTGAATTCATAATCGTTTTCTCTTTATTTTAGAAAATGAATAAAATGTCTTTTTTAAACGAATAATGTTCCTTTCAATTAAAATATTGATCAATTTCAAAATTACTGTTGAATAGAACCACAAGCATCGTACATTCTATCAAATCCCGCTATTAATCATAATCATCTCATTTTATTTTTGGGATTCTTATAAAGCTTAACTACTCGTTCTTTTTTCAATTTCTCTCGGATCTTTTGCACGGTCTTATTTTTATCTATGAGATACTGAACATATTCATCCCAATATATCCATGAAGCATGATTTTCGTGTATTCCAACCATTTTCTATCTTAAATGTTTTTAATTAATTTCAATATTAGATAAATAATTTTATTTTAATCTTATTTAAAGAAAAATTTACAATAATTGTCAGAACTATTATTATTTAGTCTAATATTCATTTCCAAAGAACTAGTAAAGAAAATTTTATATATGCTTGTATCAATTTTTCTTTCATTAGTATTTTTAGATGAAGTTATTTTAAACTTAGGATAGGATCATAAAATTGAATGATAAAGATCCAGATTTAGAAGTAAAAATTTCAGAACTGGCAAAAGAAGTTAATCCGGTTTTTTTTGAGTGGCTTAAGTCAACTATTAAATTAGATGTAATAAGGTCACTTGAGATAAACACGTTTCTCTTAAATTATTTTATATCTTTGAATTACTTTCCTGCTCATGAACTAATTGATAAAATATACACTGGAAAAGAATATACAGAAGAACAACTGAATGATTTAAAAAATTTTAGAGATTACACGGAAAGAATGCACGGAATTTTTATTTTAATGACTATGATATATGATTCAGAAGTGAGAAATAAAAAAAGGATTACTGACCGTATTATTGATCAGATGGATCTGTTCGGAGAATTAGTCAATCAATTCTTCTTTCTAAATACGAACCCTTCTAATATTGAGGTAAACAGATTATTAGAGCGTTTAGAAGATTTTTCGACTGTTGATATTATGCTACCAAATTTGGAATTTGATCCAGAATACAGGAAAATATTAGATAGTGATACGATTAAACAAATTTTTCATGTAGCAACACCATTAAATGAACCTAATCCAAAGCGATTTAAGGATTATAAATATTTTCTCAGTGAAGAACAATACCATGAATTCCATGAAAACAAATTTTCTGAGGAAATATTGTTTGATATCGATCCAAAATTGAAGTGGCTCCCAGGTTATTGTAAAAAAGGAGCAAATTATTTTTGGTTTTTAGATTTTGGATCACATGACTTAATTAATGAATTTATTCGACTATTCAAGGAATACTTCTGTCTAAGAGTACCTTTGAAAAAAGAAGAGATTGAAACTACGTTAGATTGTTATTCTGTTCTTTTTAAACTCTCAGAAGGGAAATTCTATAGCGAAATCAAGTGGAAAGAGCTTTCCAATAAGTTAGAAACTTCAATTTCAAAAAATTTTGTTTTAAATTTCTTAGAAAGATTTTGTTTGGAAAAACAATTCAATGAATTTGATAATGTCTTTGAAAATTTTAATCCGCAAAATTTTCTCAACTCTTACAATGAATTTCTAAAATATGCCGGTTTTGTATATCACGGAACTATAAGGACAGGAGCATTGTTAATTTGGAGATCTATGATTAAATACTTTGAAGAACTACAACAAGATGAAGATTTTCGTAATTTAAAAGGAAAAATGCTTGAGAAATGGTGTTATGAGGAAGCTCTTAAACGTGATCTTAAACCAGAAAAACTAATTTTAATTGATCCTAGAAGAACTCCTACTCCAAAATATTTTTTGATGAAAGAAGAGATAAAATCATTCCCAAAACCTGCCATAGAAGTGGAAGCAGAATTAATACTGGGGCATCCAGATTCCTATTTTAGAGAAATCGATCTTATAATCAAGATTGAAGAATTACTCCTTATTATAGAATGTAAAGGAACTAAAGCTCCGTTAGGTGAAGAAGGAAAATATGTTAACTGGACATCACGATTTTATAACGTTCTCAATGATTTGTATGAGAAATATGATATAATTACTTTCAATATTGAGAAAGGGATATTAAAAGATCCAATCTTTGATGGAGTAGAAGAAATTATTCCGATGATAATCCAGACAGAAGGAATTTTCGACAATCTTTATGGATATACTACACATAAGTTTATTAAAGCATTAGAAAGGCTTGAACAACATAAAAAAGCAGGTACTATTAATGAATTATTTAATTAAAATAACATAAATCAAGAATGATTAAAATGAAAATTTGGGAAAAAGCTTTTGAAATTTGGAAAAAATTTTGCCCATATTATAGAAGACGCTTATTAACTTGTAATGATTTACTATCTTGGGCTGAAAAGGGAAATTTCATTAAAAGATTTGGTTATAGTCAAGAAAGTTTTAAAATTTTTATGAAACTTCTGAATGAAATGGAAGTGGCTGCCTAGACCTTTCCCACCATATGGCTCTTGGTTCTGCGAAAAGGATTATGAAGACTTAAGAGATTTCCACTTTGACGCAGATTATATTTCAGTCTAAAATTTTGGACTTCATTTGCTATTTTATTTTTTCCGGTCGGTGAATCAAATTTTCCTCTTTCTAATTTAATATTCCCATAAGAAAAATATTCAGAATCATCCATTTTAATCCAATTTTTTCATATTATTACTTAAAATAGGAATGATACATTATTTAATCTGCTTACTTTTTCAAGGGATAGATATTTTTCTAAAATGATACTCTTATCATATACGAGAGTAAATTTTCTTAAAATAGTCTTTTATATCAAATTTTTTTCAGAACTAGTAATTAAATATTTGGAGTCCATTAATTATATAAGATTTAAAAAAATTTAATAAAATCAATTTTTAAAATTTGACCAATATGAATGGTGAAAATATTTCACAGGTTAATGTGGCAGCATATTACCTCGCACAAAAAGGCTACGCTTATGATAAATTGTGTTGGATGCTAGCAGAGAGACATTTGCTCGTTCAAAGAGACCCAAAATATAATAAGGGAGATAGAATAAAAGAAAAGGCAGCAGAAATTTTTTTTTCTGGTGCAACATATGATATTTTATGTTATTTAATTTCGGAAATTGATATTATGATGAAATTAGGTAAAATCTAAAAATGTATTTAACATCCTAATCATAAAATTTAATGAGGTTGCCTTATAGAGGATTAAATATAATTTTCAATTAGGTATTTCTGGAGATCAACTTAAATGAGCTAAAAAGCTGGTGATAGGGTATATAATATCAATAAAGATGTAATTTAACATCACAGCTTTTACAATGATCTTCCTTTAATTTTTTAAAACAATCCTCATGATAAAGAGCATTACATTTAAGATTTCCGCATTGAACTGCTGGTTGACCTTTCTCGAAAATTAAATGGCACACGGGACATGCTTTAAAAAGAGATTCTTCTCCAAGTAAAGCAACATCTTGTATATATTTCGCAGGTAAAATTTCAGGTTTCTTTATAGTCTCTTCCTTCAATCCTCTAGTAAGAATTTGAAGTTTTTGAATTTGAGTAACTTCTATCGGTATTCTCAAAAGATAAAAGCAATGTGGACACCTAGCAGTACCAGACCTCTTTATTTGATGATCCTTTTGAGAATCGGCCCATGCAGCTAAACAATGAATATGAAATGGAGTACTACAATTTGGACAATATCTCCCTGTAACATAAAAAGAACCTTTAGTGTATGGATTTTGATCGGAAAAGCAAACAGAACACTTTTTAAAATCAACTTCTCCTCGTATCTGTTTTGCTCGTTGTTCTTGATCTTTCGTTAAATCTTGAACTCTTAATAAATTTGCAGAAATTTTTCTAAGAAAAGCTGGGTTTTCGATGAGGGTTTTCTTCCCTGACCCATAGGTTTTGTAATTATCATCTGCAATCTCCTTAGCTGATCTAATTAAAGATTCAAGATCATTATTATAAAAGTATCGCCCACCTGTTATATCACTTATTTTCTTAAGTAAATTTTCTTTTCTTGTATTTCCAATGCCAAAGGAGTCAATTTTAATGTTTAGGCCTTGAGCGAGACGTGCCATTTTTATTGGATCAACCGCAGTTTTCATATAATTTCCGTCAGAAATCAAAATAATTCTAGGTGTTTTGGCTCCAATTTTACGTAGTTCTGCTATTAATGTTTTAATCGATAAAGCTAAGGCATCACCCATAGCAGAATACCCCCCACATTTTACAGAACCTAAGGCTTCAGTGAGTTTATCTCCAAAACTTGAGGTGCTAAAGTCTACGACCTTTGTAGCTCTATCAGCATACTCTATTAAAGCAAACGCACTTAAACTATCTAAATTAAATCTCTCTTTTATCAGTGTATTAGTTGCGGAAATACAACAAGCTAATCGGTTAGGTGTGAAATCCTTTCTAAACATTGATCTTGATGTATCTATACAAATTACCAGATCTTCAGGGATTCGATTTTCAGACATTTTGTCGATAATATAACCAATCTAAGATTTATTTGAAAGAAAATTAGTATTTAACTTTTATACTAATTAATTAATACTACTTCAATTAGATAAAGTTTTTTTTTACGAATACCTTTTTTTATATATACCTTTTTTTACTAGTAAAGATAAGAATATTAGTAAAAAGAAAAATAATAAATAAATCTGATGCGAAATGTCTGAACAAAGTAGTAAGAGTGTAGCAATTAAAGATTTCTTTAAACGTAATGTTCTGATTAATGAAATTAATGAAGTTTTAAGATTTAGTCCAGATACTTTAATAGGGGTTGATAAGATCAGTTCTGATCATTTAAATAATGAGGGAGTAAAATCCATTGAAGATTTAGCTAATTTATCTGTGCCAAATCTCCCAGAAATTAAAGAAATACTTCCAAATATGCTAATTAAATGGGTGAAAATTGCTCAAGTAATACAAAAAAATATCAAAGAACAACTGAAAAGGCATAAAAAATTATTAATGATCGGTCTTGATAATGGTGGTAAAACTTCTATCCTAGCTGTGGTACAAGATAAATTTTCAATTATAAAATCTCTTCTTCCAACAAGGGGAGTAAAAAGAGAAAAATTAGACTTTTTCGGTTATCCGATAATTAGCTGGGATTTAGGAGGACAAGTACAATACAGAGAGAAACTTTACTTTAATAGACCAGAACTATTTTTTACTGAAGCAGATATTATGTTGTATGTTGTAGATAGCCAAGATCCAGACAGAATTCCTGAAGCTGCAAACTATTTCCGAGAAGTATTAAAAGTTCTAAAAGATTTACATGAAATTCCTTCAGTGTTAATCGTTTTAAGCAAGAGTGATCAAGATGCTCGTAAAACGCTCCAATGGCAACAAAATGTAACAAGTATAAAAAATAAATTTAATAGTATTGCTGATGAATTTGATGAATTCTCAACCGATTATTGTGATACAACGATTTTTCAGAGAGAGACTATAATGCAAATGTTCAGTAAGGCGTTAATGAAAGTATCTGATACATCTGAAATAATCGAAAATATACTCGAAGAGTTTACGCATCTGGTAGAAGCAAAAGCTTCAAGTTTAGTATCAATGGATGGGCTGATTTTTGGAAGTTATACCAGAACAGATACAGATGAAATGCTAGTAAATAATACAGCATTATTACTTCAAACACTTTCAAACTTCTATAATTCAATAGGGTTAATAAGGGAGAAGTCAATTTCACTAGATTTACCTCTTAATGGGTTTACTATCCGGGGAGAAAAATTATTTGAATACTCAGAACTGCAAATACCTGTATATTTATGGATGCTTTCCCAAAATCCAGATCTGTTGGAAAGTAAAATTGATTATTTTAAAGAACAATTACTTCCGTTGATTAATCTCTTTCTATAAATATCCTATTTCAATTCTTTAAAGATTTAGCCTTTTAAAATATATTATTGAGCAATACCTAGTTCAATTCCAATTCCATATTTGCTGCGAGTAAAAACTCATTACATTTATCTAGCATTTCAATAGCATTGTCTAATTTTGCAACTACCGATTCTAAACCTTTTTCTTTAGCAATATTTCGCCATTTTGAAAAACTTTCTTTATGAGAATCATTGTGATCAGCCCAATGTTTACATAACTTCGATAATTTTAAAATATCTTTATCATACTTATCCAAAATATCTCACATCTTTGATATAAATCCAATTTAGTATGGAGAATAGTCTTTACAACATTAATTTTTGGTTTTTCTAATTAACTAAATTTAAATAAGATTACTTTATTGTTGGTTTACTCACTATAGATTAGAATTGAGAGAAAATGCAAGAAATAAAAGATTTTGATGCTGAAGTAAAAATTAGATATTAATTAGAACTAAAAATAGAATAAATAAAAGAAAATAAATAAGAAAAATTAGATTAACTTCTACATAATCTTTTTAATAGGGTTGGATCTATTATTTCTTTAGGTTCCCAGCCTTGTTCCTTCAGATAGTCACGTATTTCATCTTTCATGTTAATAGGAATATCTGCGTCAAGACGAATAAACTTCTCTAAATCGTTAGGGAATTGAACACCTTTATATTTCCGTTCTAAATCAATCCAATGAGAAAGTTTTATCATTCGTCCTTTAGAGTTATCTGCGGGTCTTAAAGCTAATTTAGCAACCAAACAAATAGCTTGCTCTATACTCTCAGCAGTTGTTAATAAATGTTCAGGTCCTGGACCAACCAGATGATCGGTTGTTCCATCTCTTGCATTAAAGAGTTTCCAAGTATCTTCATCATCAGATCTTCCAATATACATCCTCCTATATTCTGCTGCATGTGGTCCGACTACAGCAGGAACACCTAAACCATTTGCCATGCTAGCAATGCTCGCAGCTTTTTGAGACATAGCACCCCAAGCAACACCTACAGCACCAACTCTGTTCAAGATATAATCTGCAATTTCTTCGAAATTACCCCTCAATGGACGCCTTGCAAAAATATTGGCAACTTTGATTGCTGCACCAGTTATGTGAGGATTCGCTACACATGAACCAACGTTTAATAGACAACCTCTATCAAAGTCACCAGGAAATCTATCATACAAAGTTTTACCTTCCTCATCTTTAACTAGGCCAATATCCATAGCAGCACAACCGGAGACACAGACTATGTAATTTCTTATTAAAAATTCTTCAGCCATTTTATAAAGTTCCTGGATTTCATGTGCATAACTCGCACATCCGATAATAGCGACAATTCCTGGAATTTCTCCAAGAACAATAGGAGCACCTACATTTCTGATTTCTGTATCCATTATTGGCCCGCGTCCAGCACGACAATTAAATTTCTCATTTCTTATCGTTTCTCTTGCGGCATACTGCAATAAAGTTAAAGGAGATACACCTTTCATACAATCTCCTTCACATCTTCCACATCCTAAGCAATCATCAAATACACTTGCTAATAATGAAAAGTCTCCATCTTTTACTAAGTTTACTCCTTCTACAAGTGGTAAATCATTTGGACAATTTCGTTGACAATTACCACACCCATTACAATTCATTGCCATATCAATGCAACCCTGTTCATCAGGAACTCCGCTTTTTGCGTTTCTAATTGGTTTTACTTTTACTGCAGTTTCGGCTGCTACTGCACCAGCTTTTATTGGATCCAAAATAAGGACTCCTGGTTCTTTTCCACTTACTAAATCATCAACAATTTCATTGATAGGATCAGCGGTTCTATCAGGTAATCCGCTCATATTCTTTTCATTTGTTGCAATAAAAGGGGCTCCAATTAATTGAGCTTGTTCAAAGGATCTTAGATTTACACATTGTTCATCAACCATAACAACATCTGGTATCCCTGATCGAATAACATGAAGCTGTCTAGACATTGAACCTACAATCTTAGCACCATCATAATATCTTGTCAAATCGTGACTCGTACAGCAAATAGCGCCTACATCTAATTTATCATCTAATCCCTTTTCTCTCATATAATCAACTAATTCAATTCCTGGGGCAACGTTATGACCAATCATCAAAATAACAGCTTTACTTGTATCTAGTGTTCCCATACCAAGTTCTACAATAGGAACATCAGGATCTCCCATAGGAAAGCCGTAAGCGGCAATTTGAACAGCATCAGAAATTTCCATACCAACTGAATCTGCTAATCCTGCCAAAAAGCTTTTTGCTTCATAATCTAAATAAGAACTTTCTTGCCCTGTATGTCCGGCTGCTAACAAGTGTGTTATTGTAAAATGCACCCACTCCATAGCAGTCTCCAAGTCCTCAAGACACTCTGGTTTCATACCTACGACTAATCGCGTATGAGGCATCTCTACAGCGATATTGTTTCCAAAATTAATTGGCACATTACCATATTTCTCTTTAAGCCAATGTAGTAAATGGTCGCCATGTGCACTGTGGCACGCTGCACCTATACAACAAGCAATCTCTACGATTCGAGCCTGTTGAGTCTCCATATTTATACCGCACGCGCCTGTTCGTCCCTTGGAAAGATTGCATTTCCCATACGTACATAAGCAACACATATCACAGATTGGCATATAAAATGGTTTATATCGTTCCATCATTTTAAAAAACCAGCTTCTTAATGTAGGAATATGTGGCATAGGATGTGGGCCCATAGGCTCCCATTCAGTCTCGTCGCCGTATGATATTTTCCCTGTGGTCAATTCGAATCCTTTTATCGTTCCGAGAGGGCCTTTATATTCATCTATTTTGATTTTAGCTCCTCGTTTTTCCATATTTCAATTCACTTTAGTATATTAGTCTATTATTTTTAATTTTTAATTTGAATTTTTTTAAGTATAGTTGTAATAATTAATCCATGAAAATAAAAGCTATTGATTAACTTTAAAAAAGAAAGTTCGCAATTTAGTTATAGATATTTAGTGTGAAATCTCACACTATACCTATGTACTGAAGATTATCATTAAAATTTTCTTCTAATCTTTCTTAAATTTATTAAATATAACGAATCCAAAATATTAAGCCTATTGTATTCATTTAATACAGTTAACTTTATGATGACTCTCAAATTATCTCTAATCGTACGAAATATCAGATTCCGAATAATAATCTTCTTGTAGGCAGTATTTTAAGAATTAGTAACCTTCATCAAGTATAAAGATCATGTACAAGCAGAAAACTGATATATTATCTTTTTAGACTCAGTTATCAATGTAATCAATTAAATTAATTCATATGAATTATGCAAATTACTCTAAAGCTTCAATAATTTCGTTTGAAGATAAAACTTTTGCAAAACCCTTCCTTAATACCTTCAACTCAGGTTTTTGCATTTCAGGATCATCGGTGGATGTAACATCGCTTCCGAATATAACTTTGAAGCTCCTTTCATACGCCTGTCGTGCGGTAGCACCACAACAGAAATTTGTTAGTGTTCCACTTATTATTACAGTATCTTTTCCCATATTCTTCAAAATTGTCTCTAAAGGTGTGTCATAAAATGCTCCATAGGATGATTTTTTAATTACTATTTCACTCTCCCTGGGGGCAAGTTCGTGCCAAACTCGTCCTTCCACATAGAATTGTGAAAAATCAATGTCTAGCTCTGAATATCGTCCGGGCATAAATTTTCCCGTTATAGGACGATCTAAATAGTTATGTGTTTTTGAATAAACTGTGAAGATTACAGGAATATTTTTTTTCCTGCAGTGTTCGATTAATCTCTTGATTCGAGGAACTTGCCTAGTTGCTTCTGGTACCCAGTCAGGTGACCAATGAGGTTTCACAAATTCATCCTGCATATCAATAACTAATAAGACACATTCATCAGGTGTAATTTCAAATTGCGCATTACCTTCATTATACGCTTTTATTGCTAAGTTATATACATCTTGTTCAGAGAAGCTTCCTACTTTCATTTTTTTTTCTCCTCATATAGATTAATTTTTGAATATTTTTTTATATGCTGAAAATAGGATTTAATAATCAAAATATATTTTGATTTATAGCAACCAAGAAGATTAGAAAGAGAAATTCTGTAAATAAAAAGCAAAAGCTCGAAAATAAGAAGAAGGTTTTATTTTAATATTTATTTTATTTTTTTTATATTTTCAAGGTGAATCCCTTGGTTTCCAAAGAAAAAGATTTAGAATTTGAGTTCAAACCTAAAGTGTAGATAAAAAACCTGTAACATTTTCTTTGGAATCCCCATCTACTAGACCATCCTCCAGTTCTTCCGCTATGAAATCAAACTTGAATATGCATTGTTCATTTCCTAGTAAAACGCATTGGATTTCTTCACCATCAGCATCAATTTGTAAAATGTCAAGTATGCCACTAAAAATCCCATGATAAAGGAGACATAAGTTTTTTGCCATAATGTTGTCCTTTTCCTCAGAAGCCAACGATTCTGAGACACTAAATAAGATAAACTTTTTTTTGAATACCGCAGTTAATTCTCCAAACCCCGTAAGTTCTAATGCTTCTAGATTTCCAAGAACAACTTCTTTTTTTGTAGCCATTGTTTCTGAACTCCAATCTTTTTTATAGAAGAATTTCTCCATATATGCTCGTCCGAGAGTTTTTCCAACCCAAATAAGGATATCATCTGATTGTGCCCCCGCAAACTCAGTAAATTCGATTAGATCAATGGGTCTTAACATCAACAAACGTAAATCCTTCTTTTTATCACCTAAAAAGAGTTGTCCTAACTTCTCATCAATTTGAATTTGTAGTTCTTTCTTCAATCTTTTAGACAATATTTATCCCCAATTTAATATTTCATATAATAGAAATTTAAATGGCGAGATATTTAAATTTAATGTTTAATACATGAAAGCTCAATAATTTAACAAGATTGAGAGTTTAACGGCAGCGTAATATACAAAAAATTCTAATTTAAGAAGAAAGCAATCTAAAAATCGCAGGAATTACATTATCAATATTGAAATTAGTTTTTACTGATGTAAATAGGAAATTCCATTCTCGGCTTTTTATGTTATTAAAATTGAAAAAACTGGTAAGCTCTTCCTTTAAGTTCGCTAGTTGTTCATCATTTTTTTCTTTAGTGAGACTAACTAAATCGGTTTTATTTCCTAAGATGAGTAGAGGTGTTCCATTTAATTCATCCTTGTTTAATACATTCCAAAATTCATTTCTTGATTCTTCAAACCTTCTTTGATTAGCAACATCAATCATATAGAGAACAATATTAGAATCTTGAAGTCCTTTTAACCATTTTGATCTAAATGCTTTTTGTCCAGGCATATCCCATACCGCAAATAATCCCTTTTCTTCTATTGGGATATAATCAATGCTGAATTTTCTCGTTGGAGTAAGGAAATTATCGTTAAACTCACCAGTTTTTAATCGTCTTACTAAGCTTGATTTTCCCACTTCATCAATTCCAAAAAGGAATATCTTGAAAAATGTTTCCCTTTGATAATGATATTCAATTTCAGGAGGTTTTTCGATTACTTCATCACCAAACCTTCTAATATCAATAAACATAGATATCAGTAAATTATCAATTTCGATTTCGTCATCAAAGGAGTATCCATTACCATTATTTAAAAATTCATTTAATAATTCCTTATATATTTCCTTATAATCATAAGGATTGTCCTCGTTATCAAAAATTAAACCAATTATAATTTTACCATTAATACAAGAAGTATATATATTTAAATCATTAATGTATTGAGCGACTGGCTCAGCAATTTTAAATTGAGTTGAATTTATTTTTTGCCAGCATTTATCTTCATCATGGCCTTTTATAATCTTATTAATAAGAATTTTATCTTTAATACTAATAATGTCACTAGGGTAACTATAAATATTTAGATCTTCTAAATCCCTAATTTTCTTTCCTTTAAACAAAAATATGTTGAGTAGCAACTAAATATCAAAATAGCTTAATTATATATGTTTGAAAATAAAATTAACTTAAAAAAAGTTTGGAATCTTGCTGATTTTATTTACATTTAAAGTTTTCGGTTTAATTTATAAAAGACATTCCCTTTCTTGGCATCTATAAAAGAAAGTTATAACAAAACTTTAAAAAGTTGAGAATTTATATTTGATCTTCCTTTTCTTCCTTGATTTCTTCCAAAGATTCTTCTTTTATCTCTTCAGTAATCTCTTGTTCAACCTCTTCAGAAAGTTCTTCTTTAGGTTCTTCAGCAACTTCTTCTTTGGATACTTCGGCGGGCTTTTGTTCCGGTTCAGCACCTACAGGAGTTTCACATACAGGACAACGACTCCACCCTGGTCTTAAACCATATCCGCATTTAGCACATTCCTTCAAACTTTTATCTACTTTCCATTCTGGTATGTCTAAGCCCCCTTGCCTTTTACGGGATAAATCTTGCAATTCATCCTCTGTCCAAACCTCCATTCCATCAGGCAATCCCGTTCCGCGTTCAGCTGCAAATTTACCTAATTCTTCTTCTGTCCATGCTGGCATATCTGGTTGAGTGGCCATTCGTTTTTGAGCTTCTTCAGCCAATTCATCTGCAGACCAAGTTTTTAATTCTTGACCCCCTGGAGTTCTAACTGCACCGGGTTGTTGAGCAGTTACTTGTGTAGGAACATCAGGCTGTTGAGATGGGACATTGCAACATTCAGCAGAAAATCTTAAAAGAGCTTCAAAACACCTTGAGTATTTATTAGGGTCTTTCACTTCATCAGAGACTAATATTAAAGTGGTTTTATCAGCAGCTTGAGGAATCGCTATACTATATACGGCGATATCTGAAACAATTCGTTCTGATTCGATACCAGAAATGATCCGCTCCAAAGTATTCATTAATTCATTATTGTTCATTAAGAAATCACAAATTGGATCACCGTGTCTTTGATATCCTTCATGATATTTTGCGAGATGGTTTTTTGTTATTGTAGAATCGAAGGAATTAATTATTGCACTAATATAAGAAAGGTTTTGAGACTTTGGTTCTTTTTGAGATTCATCTAGTTTATACCCTCCTAAATCAATAGTTCCCATTATAGGGGCAAATAATGGTTTTTCATTCTTCATTTTCCCAAAAATTATCGGACGCGAAAGAACACATTTAATTTCTCCATAATAAGCAATGCTATTATCTAATAATTCTAACTTCTTATCAAAAATTATACGAGGGACTGTTCGAAATAATAGGTCTACCCATGGCATTTCTTTTACGGGGATTATTGCAACACATGTTTTTTCAATTAATTCTCGTAGTTTTTTAGTATAATTCTTCAATTCTTTCTTGATATCCTCGTATTCTTCATTTTTCAACTCTTCCTCTGCTTTGCTTTCAAGTTCTTTAAATTTTTCTTCATTTATTTTAAGATTTCCTCCAAAAGCTTTGATTTCTCCTATTATATTATCTTTCATAATAGATGCTGCGTTTTCAATCGTTTTTTTCTGAAACTCCGTGAGTTCTTGCTCTTCACTGGAAATCAAGTATTCCGAGGGATCGAATTCTAATTTGTTCAAGAAAATATTATATAGCTTTTGTTCTGACAATTCCTTTACCTTTTTATCATAAATTATTTTGATTAAAAGAGATTTATAATTATAGCAACGAATTGTATATAAAAATTTAATTGAATTAAGTATAAATTATTTGAAATAAACGTAAACACACAAATATTTTTAAAATACTAATCAGAAGAATCTAAAATTATGAATGAATCAATCAAAAAAGCAGACAATTCAGATAAAGGCATCACTGTATGTTTTATTTCTAATGTTTCTGAACAAATACAAGATTATCTTATTGAAAAATTAAAGTCTTTAGATAATGTTGAGCTAATTTTTCGAAAAATTAATTCAAAGAAAAGCTTGAATAAACTTGTACCAAAGGCAGATATATTGATAGGATGGCGCCCTTCAAAAAAGATATTATTAAAAGCGACTAATCTAAAGTTATTTATCAATCCTGGTGCAGGTGTTCAACATCTTATAGAACTATTTCGAGATATTAATAAAATTAAGAAGGTGTTTCTTATCAATGGTCACGGAAATTCTTATTTTGTAGCTCAACACACCGTTGCCCTTTTATTAGCACTTTTGAATAAAATAATTCCTCATCATGAGTGGATGCGTCAAGGTAGATGGCGAACTGGAGATGAAGATGCGGTTTCCATTCCGTTAAGATTCAGAAAAGTAGGATTACTTGGATATGGAGCCATAAATCAAAAAGTTCACCGTTTCTTAAGTGGTTTTGATATTGAATTTTCTATTTTAAGAAAACATTGGGAAAACCAAGAAAACTCTTTACCAAAAAATGTAAAAAGATATGAATTCTCTCAGCTTAATCAGTTTCTTACAAGTATTGATATCTTAATAATTGCTATTCCGGTTACTTCTTTAACAAAGAAAATGTTAGGGAGAAATGAATTTGAACTTTTAGGCTCTAATGGTATCCTAGTGAATGTCAGCAGAGGTGAGATAATAGATGAAGAAAGCTTATTCTATGCATTGAAAGAAAAAGTTATTCAAGGCGCTTCTATTGACGTTTGGTATAACTATTCTCCAGAAAACGATGAAGAAGGAAAAAAATATCCTTTTAATTTTCCCTTTCATAGTTTAGATAATATTATACTTTCACCTCACAGAGGATATTCCCCTTTTAATGATTTATTACGATGGAATGAAGTAATTGAGAATATTACACGAATGGCTCAAGGACGTCAAGATTTCATTAATGTTGTAAATTTACAGGAAGAATATTAAATAAGATTATTTTATTCTTATATAATAAAATCTTTTATAACATCTGCATACTTTTCTGATTCTTCGATATCTGGGAAATGAGCACTATTCTCGAAAATGACAAGTTTTGAATGAGATATATTGTTAGCAAAATCTCTACCCAAATTAAGACCTACGTTTCTATCATATAAGCCTATTAATATAAGGGTAGGGACTTCAATTTTGCTTACCCTATTCAATAAGGGAATTTCATTTTTTTGAGATTTCAAGACTTTTAACATTAAACCCGTATTAATTAATCCACTTTCTTCCCAATATTTTCTATTTAATTCTGCATTTTTACTTTGCTTAAATAATAACTTGTCTACTGTTTTAACATCTACAATTTCCCATATTAAACTATTTTTTTCTTCAATATTCTTATTAGAATTAATGATTTCTTCAATTTTGTCTTTTAAATCCCCACTAGCTACTTGTGCAAACCCATATATTTGTACATAAGAGATTCGATTATTATCGCAAAAATCAGAAGGTGCTTGCACAATAATTTTTTCTACTAGATTAGGATATGCCAACGCAAATTCAAATGCTAATTCTCCACCGAAAGAGAAACCCAAGGGAATTATATTATTTAGTTTTAATTGAGTACACAATGATTTTAAATCAGAGATAAGTAGAGGTATTGAGTATGCTCCCTCATCCACAGGAGCTTCGGATCTTCCAGATCCTCGTTGCTCATAGTAAATTACTGTTGCAAATTGTTCCAAATAAGGTCCGATTGTTCTTTCAAATGCATAATTATTTCCACCTGGACCGCCGTGAATAATAACTAAAGGAGTAGACTTATTTTTAATTCCTTTTATCTTACACCAATGCTTAATATCATTAATTTTAAGAAAAAATTCTTTATTCATATTATTTAACACTCAATTTCGTATTATTTTACAAACACTGACATTAAATAAAAATCATATACAATTGACAAACTTCGCTTTAAAGAATGTTTGAATATAAATTTGTTTAAAAGTATGGTTAATTAAATTAAAGAATTTTTGAGGATAATTTAAATAAATGAAATTTGTTTATTTTATCCCTTATTTTTTGTATACTTTTTCATTTTTGATTTGAAGGTTAATAAAATTTTTTTAACCAGAATATATAATAATATAAACTCTAAAAATATCATTAAATTTGAGGAGTATAGAAACATTTTAAATATTAATGCAATAATAACCTATTTGGAATATTTAAGACATGACAAAATAGTATTTCTTCAAATATGTTAATGCGATAAAAAAAATAAAAAAAACATTTAAATATTTATGTGTAATAAATTACTTATAAAATAAATTGTGGTTTAAGGCGGTAATATTTAAAATAGCTTTAGTCATTTTGCTGAATTTTGATTTTGGCAAATTTAAGAAATGAAGTAGTGTGATAATATGAAAATTGTAACTGTCAATATTCCTGAATCTTTTCTCGATAGTATTAAAAAATTAGTGGGGGGAAATGGGTTATATCCATCTAGATCCGAGTTAATTCGTGTGGCTGTAAGAGATTTCTTGCTTCGAGAGCTAAAGATGGCTAATAATATGGCCAAATATAAAGAAACTGAAATTGAAAATTTTGATGATGAAAATTTTGTAAGGGTCCCAGTTGAGCGTTTAAATGAAAATGATGAACCAGTTCGTGAGTTTAAAACTTATAAGATTGTTAAACGATTAGAATATTAAAAAATTAACAATTACAGGTCTTCATATATTTAGTTAAAGTTGGTTAAAAAAAGGTTTTCCCTTTTTTTTCTTTTTTTTAATATGTTAAAAATCCCAATATTTACTTAAGGGAGTAAAGAATAAATACCATTAAATAATATTTATAAAATCTATTGTAAAAAAGATTAGAGGTAATTTTTATTTCTGATGAAAAAGAAAGCCCTGATCATTACAGTCCTAAATTTATGGAGTGGGGTATAATAAATAAAGAGAATTTTAGGGATAAAACCACATATGATGTTCCAATTAAGAGATGGGACCATTTATCAACAGTAAGCATACATATCAAATATATCTAAATAATTTAATTACTTTTGCAAAGCACCTAAAGCAATTTTAGTTGTAGCTAGTGCTTCCTCAACCTCTACCATACCAATTGCTACTGCACAGATATTATGTTGAGAAATGTATTCAAATGCCTTCTGTGGTTCTAAACGTCCGGTATCTAAAGTTTTCATACCAATAAAGTAATGATTTTTATGAGTATCCACTAATTCCTCCAAAGCTTTTTTATCTCGCATCATAAATCCGTTTGCATTGAATGGAATCAAAAATGCCTTTACCTCCGGGGTATTTTCAAATACATAATCTATGGTAGATAATGGGTTATGAGTAGCTACTCCGGGGATAACCCCGCGAGATGAGATATCCTTTAATAACTTTAGGAGTGTCTCATCTTTTTCATCTGAATAAGCACTATGCACAAAAATAATTTTTGCCTCAACATCAATCAGGTCTTCAATATTAGGATTGGGACCTGGTAAAGTAGAACCTGTTACTACATAATCTGAATGTGTTTCTTTCATTATTTTGGTAGCCTGACAGACTGCACCTCCAGGTATGGCTTCAATACCTCTCCCTCCAGCTTCATAACATGCTTCCATAATTTCCAGCATGGCATCTACGTTATTCATAAATTTTTCTTGATAAGCTAAAGCTCTATCTCCAAATGTTGGAGGTCCGAAAAAAGGTGATGTTCCCATTGACACAAGTGGAATGTCAACT
Organism: Promethearchaeia archaeon; assembly: GCA_036478875.1. Lineage (GTDB taxonomy): Archaea > Asgardarchaeota > Lokiarchaeia > Sigyniarchaeales > SOKP01 > Loki-b32. The sequence goes on from JAZGEW010000059.1 coordinate 27,428, forward strand.
CCATTAACTATACAAAAAATTTACCTTATACCTCTTACATATTTAGAATATTTTTCTTAGTCTTATTAATAATTAGTTCTATTTAATAGCTTTTAATTTTATAATTTTGGGTCACATTAAATTTCTTTTGATGAAGCTATGTTACATCATATACTTCATGATGCAAATGGTTATACTTTGTACGGTGTCGACTATGAGAATAAATATGAATACTTTGCTTGCCTTAAGCAAACCAACAAAATCTTACGAAGAATTTCCTAGATTTAGTAAAAGTTGTCTCGAAAAAGGTTTTACCTTTTTTTTCTTTTTTTTAATATGTTAACAATCCCAATATTTACTTAAGGGAGTAAAGAATAAATACCATAGAATAATATTTATAAAATCTATTGTAAAAAAGATTAGAGGTAATTTTTATTTCTGATGAAAAAGAAAGCCTTGATCATTATAATCCTAAATTTATGGAATGGGGTATTATAACTAAAGAGAATTTTAAGAATAAAACCACATATGATGTTCCAATTAAGAGATGGGATCCTTTATCAACAGTAACTATACATACTGAGGATTTTGGTCTTAGAAAAGAGCGTTCAAGATACTATGGTCGCTATTCTTACATATCACCAATCCGATCTGCAAGACCAAAAGGATTTAAGATTGATGAGGGGGAAAAACAATTTTTAGATTGCTCAAAAAAAGTTTTGGGTAAATATAAGGATGTTTTCAGTTCCATCACAGAAGGTAAGATTGTTTACGATGATTGGGGGACTCCTCTTAGTGATGGATTTACTATGATCATTACTCAAGACGAAATGAGGCGAGATAATCCATTTTCAGAAGCACCACATCGAGTAGAGAGGATTCCAGATGCTTGTAAGGCTCTAACTTTAATAAATCGGTATCCTTCAATGGCCCGGATTATAGATCCAGATATAGATGAGAATATTGTAAAAAATCTTCCTTCTCATTTAAAACTTTCAAGAGGAATTAATTTAGTAACGATTTCTCGGAATTTTTATCCCTCTCTGTGCTTTAATTTAATTCCTACCGATGTGTTAGCTGGTATTTTTCTTTCTATGAGAGCGGCAATCCTTTATTGCATTGAAGAATCTATAAACAGAGATTATTATGATATTCCTGTTATGCCATTTTTCAATATAGGGACAAAAGTTGGGGGATCTCAACCGAGAATTCATAGTCAAATCTACATAGATTTAAATATGGATGGCCATGGAAGTAGATTGGAAGGATATCTTAAAGCTTTTAAAGAAATGGGAGGTAAATGTCATTTATGTAAGACAACTCATGGTGGATCTGATCGTATCATATTGGAAACGGAATTTTGGACTTTCTATACTACAGGAAGTCCTGTAAGAAATTATCACATAAGATTTCATCCAAATGAACATATACGACGATTTTCTCAATTAAAAATTAATCAAATTGAAGATTTAGCAAGATCACTTAAAATGATTTTTCAAGCATTAAATGATTTAGAGATTGATAAAAACCGCAATATCTTATTTAATTGTTGTCCATATGGTTATGATGCAGATTTTCATATGTTTGCTGATATTATCCCACATGAAGTTATTGGGGGTGCTGAAATGGCTGATGATATGCGAGTTGCGAGAAAATTACCTCACATAGCAGCGAAAGAAATTAGAAATTCATTAGGATAATACAGAGCATAGACTTTTCATATTATAAACTTAGAATTTCAAGAAATTTTTTAGTAAAATTTGAGTATCTAAATTTCTAAGCTTGTTTATACACAAGTTTTAGTTTCAATAGAAAAGTTTTAAATCTCAATTAAAATTACATTTAAATCTATTAATTTTATTATATTAATTGAAAATTCTTAAGAGAGTCATAAATTGAGAGAATGGTCTGCGATTATCTTAGCTGGTGGTAAGGGTAAGCGATTAATGCCTTTGACTTCTTTAATTCCCAAACCGCTTGTAAAGGTTACAAATGTTCCAATGGTTGATTATGCAATAGCACATCTAGTGTATGCAGGTATAAAGCATATAATACTTGCATTAGCGTATATGGGAAAAGAAATGAAAGAACATATTAAGAAGACTTGGACTCCAGATAGATTGGGCGACGTAGAGTTAGAGTGTGAAGTTCAAGATAGCAGAGGAACTGCTGATGCTTATAGACTCTTAATAGACCATTTAGATTCTGAAAATGTGGCAGTATCAATGGCAGACATTGTGACAAACCTTCCTATGAAGCGTTTCATGGATTTCCACTCTGAAAAAGGTGGAGTATCTACAATTTCAATGAAAACTGTTGAAAGCCATATTTCTCAATATGGCGTTGTATTATTAGATAAAAATCGAAAAATATATCTTTTCTTAGAAAAACCTGCACCAATGGAATTATATTTAAGTAGTATGGCTCAAAGAGAAGATCTGTTTTTACATACCAATATAATTAATACTGGGATATACTGTTTCCGAAAAGAAATTGGTAGTATCCTTCATGAAACGGGATTAATGGATTTTGGAGGTGAAGTTTTTCCATATCTACTTGAAAACACATTTGATCTTTATGGTTTTGTTGAAAATTATTATTGGATGGATGCAGGGAATTCTACCACATATTTATGGGCAAATTGGGATATGTTGCGCAAATATGTCTGGCCAATTTTACCTAATGGTGTTGAATATGACGGTATTTATGTAATGGGTGTTATAAGCTCAGGGCAAAATATTAAAATTGACAGACCAACATGTTTCGGAGAATTTGTAAAGTTGGAGAACCGAGTTAAAATTAAAGAGTTGACATCTATAGGGCAAAATGTAACAATTGGAGAAGATACGGTAATTGAGAAGAGTGTTATATGGGATGAAATTAAAATTGGTGCTGGTTGCATAATTAAAGAAAGTATAATATGTAATAACTGTGAAATTGGAGATAACAGCATTATCTCTAAATCGATTATAGCGCCATATTGTAAAGTCAATAGCAATTCACAAATTCGTGATCGAACATTAGAGCTTGGACAGGAGATTTAAGTTAGTTTACCTCTTTAAAATGAATAAAATCGTTGCTGATAAGTTATAAAAGTGTATGTGTGTTTTTTCATACACTCAATTAATATTATAGAAAGACAATTAAAAAAATGTAAAAATTTATATTGAGGAAAATCATAGATTAAATTACTATGAGTCCATTTTGTACAAATTGTGGTCGTGAGTTAGAGCAGTCTTGGAATGTATGTCCAGACTGTGGGAATTCTTTGAACGAAAAAACCGTCCCACAGACTCATCCAACAACACATCCGCAATTACAATCAGCAACCCAGACGACACCGCAACCCGGTCGAGTTCAGCCTTCCCAACCTAAGTATACTAAAGTTGTAGGAGGAACTAAAATTGGAGCTGGAGCTTTGGCTTGCGGAATAATATGGCTTATTTTTGGCTTTTTTTATGGCTCTTCAATATTTGGTTTTCCCCTTTTTAGAATAGTAGCAATAATATTAGGAGGAATAGGAATAAGTAGAGATGAGAATAAGTCAATGGCAATAGGAGGATTAATTTTAGGAATTATAGGGATTGTTTTTTTCTTGTTCGGTGGTCTAACTATGTTGTTATGGAATTTTTGGTGATTAAGTAGCATCGTAAGACTTATTTTTTTTTTCTAAAATCAGATAAATGGTACCTTTGATTAATCAAGATATATTGTTAGAAGAAATAAGCCATAATAATATATATAAATAAAAGTGAATTTTTAGATTCATATCTGATAAGAAGCAAATTTAAAATGGAATTCGAATCTAAAAACAAATACTCCAAATTGAAGACTCTTTCAAATCTAGAAAAAGGAATTATCATAATCAGCTTAATTTTTTTAGCTACAATTATCCCTATAATAATAATAAGTTCTTCAAATAATTCTTCTGTTTTAGACGATAACCATCAAAATACATTATTTAATTTAGAAAAAATTGATAATCATCCCTTATATATAATGAATTATTCGGGTGATTATGGTTTTGAGAACTATTTAAAAACTGGTAATAATTACCTTAGCCAAGATTTTTTGGATACTGATTGGGCTTGTACTAGTTTTACTACTTTAAACAATGAAACTGATATGTTGTTTGGAAGAAATTTCGATTGGTCCCATAATCCGGTACTTGTTTTATTTACTGATCCTTCTTATGGATACAGAAGTATATCAATAATAGATTTGGGGCTACTTGATTTATATAATGATGATCTTATATCTCAAAACCTTCAAGTGCTTCTTAGAACACCATATTTTCCCTTAGATGGTATGAATGAACATGGTTTGACGGTAGCGTGTATGGCTATCTCTGATGCGGAGAACATAAATGATCCAGAAAAAAAAACTTTAGCAAGTTTAGATTTTATTAGATTAGCGCTAGATTACGCTAAAGATGTTGAAGAAGTCTGTGATTTATGGGAAGATTATAATATATATTTTCCTCCAGGACCAGATTTGCATTATTTAATTGCAGATGCTAGTGGAAATTCTGCTGTAATTGAATGGATTGATGGAGTAATGAAAATTATCAGAAATGAAAATTTATGGCAGGTATCAACGAATTTTGTCATCTATGGAAGCATCGAAAACGATCAACAAAATTGTATTTGATATATCACTTGTGAATCATTTTTGAATGAAAATGAGGGTAAGATCAATGAATCTGAAGCTTTTAATCTTTTAGAGAGGGTGTCTCAAAGCATTACCCAATGGTCCGCAGTTTATAATAGACAAAATAGGACTGTAAGTATAGCAATGGAAAGGAATTTTGATTTTCAATTTGAATTTGCTCTATAATTTTGGAGGAATTTATATATCTTTAGGAATAATGATAAGAAAATTAGATCTTGAGACCCAAATTTCACCTTTTAGACTATTTATTATTTGATCTACAAATGAAAGTCCCAAAAGCATGCTCTTAAAATCTTTAGGATTAGTCTTCGGAGTTATTGGGGTCGTATTTTATTTTATAGGTGGAATCTTTAGGTTGTTTAGTTGGGATTATTGGTGATAGTAAATTTTTTTTATTTAAACCTCGTGAGAAATTATATCCCTTAATAAATGGATTAAAGCATTAAATTCATATTGATTCAAAAAAGGCTCGTCTGTGCAGGTTGCTATATAATAAGGTTTTGCCCCCTTAATGAGTGTAAATTGCTTAAAAATAAAGTATTTTTCATATCTTTCAACAATTATATGATTTTTATCCTCATCTTCAATATTATTCAATTTTTTGAATCTATCATTTAATCTTAAGAAATATGGTGATAAGGAATTTAATATTTTTTTAATATTGTCATTTTTATACCAAGAACTAATAATTACGGAATTATTATCGATTAATTCTACTCCTTCGACTTTCGCTTTATTAACAAATCCTTGGATAGCTGTTTCAATTACTTTAGATCTTGGAAATAGACTTAAAAAAATTTCAGACATGGCATTTATAACTGTAGATAAATCAAGAACGGTGGTTTTATAGAAAGAAATCTTAGAATAATTTTCAATATCTACAATTTTACCTTCTAAATATGAGATTGAGTCTTTTATCTTGAGTTTTACATTTTCGGTATTTTCGGGATCATTTTTATGGAAAAAAATATGGATTGGGGGTTCTAAATTCAATTCAGTTAGTTTATCTATAATATCCTTTAAATATTTATAGGATTCAGTAATCCTTTTATAATCCTGTACATCAACAACATAAATTAAAATATCTGTTCCCCGAAATATTAACTCTGCTTTTTCTAGATAAAGTTTACGGTATCTTGCATGACCTCCAAGATCCCATTCCGATATATTCATTCCTAGAAATTCAAAAGTTCTTCTCTCAGCATTTCTAGTTGGTTTTATCACAGCAAATTTTGAAATTTCTCTAAGAAGTGATAGAATTATAGAACTCTTTCCAGCATTATCCAAACCTACAAATACTACTTTCCGAATATTAGCATTTTCTTCTTCTTCAAACGCCATAATTCAATCATCTTACAGAGCATAATAGCAAATAAATATAAAATAAAGTTAGCTAATTTATACTTATTTATATCTAAAAATGAAGAAAAATCGTTTAAAAAAGAAATTTTAAGAAATATTTCAAACAAGCAATTTAATTTTATAGAGTAATGAATAACGGAACTTCTAAACTCATGAAGAACAGAATTACCAAGAATTTTTATCGTATTAAATTTCTAATTAATATAAGTTATCAAAACAAATTGATTATACTTCTAAATATTCTGAATTAGTAATTATTTTTACTTTCTCGTTTGTAATGAGAACATCATTTTCTAGTCTAAATCCTCCTAATCCGTGTTTATAAATTCCTGGTTCAATGGTAAAAATCATACCATCTTGTACATATTCCTCTTTCCAGTGTTTTAATGAATAATTGTCAGAAGGTTTACCTATCAACAAAGGAGAATCGTGTACAGTTAATGTAAAATACTAATTGCTAATCCCGGGACCTTGAATTTCCTCATTAATTTCGCAATTATTTTATGGAGTTGATCGAATTGATCGTTCATTCTAATCAATTTTTTTAATATTTTTGCTTATTTAAATTCTCAAACATTATTGACTTTATTATTTAAAAATTTAAAATAATTTTTAGAAAGAAGATAAAAAAAGAATTATTTCTTAGCAAAAGGTTCAAGATCTAATGCTTCAAATAATCCATCATTAGCTTCAATAGTACCCAAAAAGTGCCATTCACCCTCTTCAACATTCTGTCCCGAACCGTACTTTGAAGCCATATTATACAACCTGTTGAAATTTTCATAGTGCAATGCAATTCTATTTTCCGCATAATCTCTTGCTGACCATGTAGTAATTAGAAATTGCCAATCGCTACTTTCTAAGAGCAGGAGTTCTCGAGCCATTTGTTTTAGAATTTTAATCAGATTTGGATCATGAGAATCCTTATATTTTGCGATGATATCTTCGCTCTTAGCTTCGCATTCATATATTCTCTCCCATGTCCAAGTCGTCCACTCATTAAGCCACACCCAGTGAGAGGATGCTTGGCCCCAGGAGCCCTCGATCACGCTTACTACCTTATTTGGGGGATTTGCTTCAAGATAAAGCCTAGTGTTCGTTAGATTTATTTCTGGATCATCTTCTATCCACCGGAGTACCCTGGCTATCCACCAATTTCCTTCAAACCACCAATGTCCAAAGAGTTCCGCATCATAGGGGGCCACTATGATACCATTTCTTCCATTCTTTTGCTTGTAATCTCTTAAAATATCCTTAACTAAATTAACATAATGACCCGCATTTTCATCCAATTTTCTTGGAACATCATCGGGCCAGTAAAGCATTTTTTTCCCGAGATCGAGCTTTGGGCTAGTTACTTTCCAGTATTTCATGCCTCCAGGCCAGTGCTTCTTATGAAAGTCAAGATATTCTGCACAGCCAGGGTATCCATGTTCTCCACTCCATACCACAATTCCTGTTTTTTCATCTCTTGTAAAAAAGCCAACAGGTCCAGGAGTGCTGGGATCAGTGGATATTAAATATGGTTCATATTGAGATTTTTCAAAAGAAGTTGGGATTTCTTCATATTGGGATTCAAATTGCTTCCAGAGTTCGGCAAGCAAAGGAAACCGAGCAGCATAAACTCCTTGCGATTTTCCTCCTAATAATGTAGCAGTATCAATAAAAAAATATTTCAAACCATTTTTAGCAAGAAAATATTCTACACCAGGTCTTTCATATTCTTCCTCCGTTATAGGGTTTTTCCATCGATATCCAGGACGATATGCGCATTCAGGTAACCAAGCACCCGTAGGAGCTCTCCCAAAATGTCTTTTATAATTATCAACTGCAGTTTTGAATTGAGCATCGATTGATGTATCTTTAGAAAGTAATGGGGCATATCCATGAGTTGCCCCACATGTGATAATATCAATAAGTCCCATATCTTGTAGCTTTTTAAATCCACCTACGATATCTTTGTCATACCTATGAATAAAATTCTCTCTAATTCGGTCATAGAACTCTTGCCACCATTTAGTTAATTTAATTCTCCCGTCCTTGTATTTATTTTCGGTAAAATCCTCTTGATCAAATAATGCAGCGCTATATTTTTCATCTAAATAACCTAAAAAGCTATCAACAAATCTAGGGTGACGAAGCATCTCACATAGGACAGGTGTAAGACCAATAGTAAGTTTTGGATGATAATTATCGTCTATAAGCTTATTTAATTCCATTAAAAGAGGAAGATAAGTTTCAGCCGCCGCTTCATTAACCCAATCCATACCATGGGGCCATATTCCATGCCCGATTACCCACGGAAGGTGACTGTGCAACACTAAACAGAAATTCCCGATTTCACTCATTTTTCCAATTCACTCTTTTGTTTAAATAAAGGAAATTTGTTAATTTATAATAATTTTCACATCTTAAAAAGTAGAGAGAAAAAAATATTATAAAACAGATAAAGTTATATAATCTTATTTAGCTTTTTATCATATATCATTTCCAATTGAAACGTGATAATGAAAAAGTAGTTTTTGATGACTCACAATCCAATTAAAAATTTAAATGAATTGAAAAAAAACGGTCGAATAATAGGGAAAGCAAATTATGTTTTCACTCCCGAGATATCAAGCTCGATAGGATCAATTCATGGTAGTTTGTTCAAGCAAAGAGAATCCATTGTAATGGGAAGGGATTACCATAATGATAGCAGAATGTTGAAAAGAGCTTGCACATCAGGTTTGATGTCCACAGGAATAAATCTTTTGAATCTATCAGATTGCACCTTTCCATTATTGCAATTTACAATTAGGCGTTTTGGAGCGAGTGGAGGTGTTTATTTCTCTGGAGGTCATTTATTTAGTGAAGATGTAGGAATTCGTTTCTTAGATGCTGGAGGGATTGAATTATCACAATTAGAGATTCAGAGAATAATCGAATCTTTTAATAATTATCCCCAACAAGTAAGAAGAGTTGATCCTAATGAAATAGGGCAAATAACAGCAATACCTCAGACTGCAGATGTTTATGTCAAATCGCTCCAACAGTTTGTAGATAAAAAAAAAATAAAAAAAGCAAATTTAAAGATAGTAGTAGATTGTTCCTATGGACCTACTGGTAAAATAACACCACTTTTAATAAATGATATTGGTGTTGAAGTTATTGCATTAAACACGCATTATCGTGAAAGATCTACGAGTCCGTTACCCAGTATTAATACAATTCGAAATACGGCAGATATCGTAAAAGCTTCTAACAGTCATCTTGGAGTATGTTTTGATGTTGATGGCTCAAGAATATTAGTTATCGATGAAAATGGATTAGAAATCAGCTATGAAGATTTACTGATGCTTTTTATAACCTTTGACAAAAGAATTCAAAGATCTAAATCAAATACCATTATTACAACCCCATCAATTTCTCCTGTCGTAAAAACCTTCATTGAAGATGGTGGATTTCCTACAAAGCAAGTAGAAAACTATCCTGGGGAGATCTCAAGACAGATAAGAGAAGAGAGAGCATGTTTTGCAGCTGCAGACACATTAAAATTCTACTTTACTGAGTACAGTCCCTTTTCAGATGGTAACTTCATTCTACTTAAAATTCTAGAGATAATGACAGCTCAAAATGATTTACTTAGCTCATTAACCAGAGGATTTCCAAAAGGAACAAAAATTAATAAAACAGTTCCTGTATCACCAGAATTGATTGAAAATGTTCATAATCGATTAAGAGAACTAGCTGATGAAAAAAGATATCAGTATCACGATATAATAAATGAATTGAAGATAATTAATGAGGAAACCTACATAGTTATTAAAGTAGCATTATATAGAAATGCAATACTTTTGTCTGCTGAATCTGATGAAAAGGAAAAAGCTCAGGAAATGATTCTTGAATTCGAAAAAATAATAAAAGAACTTTAAAATAATTGTGAACCATTATCTTATAAATCTTAATTTAATTTTTGAGATATTTAATATTTTTATATGAAAATGAATTAAAAATTTAAAAAAAAAGAACTAATTATATAATAATATAATTTTAACTTTAGAACTAAAAAAAGTTGATATAATCATGGAGATGGATATTACTTCAATAATAATACTTGCAACTTTAGGTATTATTTTTGTGATTTTTTTATTATTTGACTTATTCGGACGGAATGAGAAGTATGGATACTTTGCTTATGCTGTTGCTGTAATACCAGTTAATTATTTTTGGGGCGTTGGTGGTGACCCACTTATTGCATATATTATTCTCTTCGTTTTATGGATTATTATATTATTACGTGATACAATAGGAATGCAACTTGATAAAGATAAAGATATAAATGAAATACTTATGTATCTTTTTCTAGCAATCATTATCCAATTTATCGTTAGCGCAATCATGCCAGAAGTTAATGAGGATTTACAACTTACCACAGAAAAAATATTGTATTTCTGGTTACCAGACGTACATTCAGCGATTTTTCTGAGTTCAATCACTTTAGCTTTTAAACTTGTTGCTACGTTATTTGTATTTCTAATTATCATTCCATTAATTATTGATATCAAAGATGAAGAAGCTCCCCTACCCATCATATTAGTATTTGTTGCTATATTCGTTGTTCCTTTTCTTTATTTAAGCTATATCTGGGTTCCTGATTTGATGGGAGTACTAACGTTTATGTTTTCAGTGATTCTATTTGTAATTTTATTACTCATTACACGCTCGGGCATGGAAACAAAATAAACCAATTAAATATTTTTTATTTCTTCTTTTAACTTTTTATCATTATTTTTATATGTATTTCATATCAAATTTATAAGGAATTCAAATAAAAAGTTAACATTTAATATTATATAATGGCAAAAAAAAAACAGTCTGATGACCCTAACGGGAAAGAAATTTCTAAATCAGAATCTTCTTATGCCTTAAAAGATTTGCCAGGAGTCGGTGAAGCGACTGTAAAAAAATTGAAAGAAGCGGGAATTTTATCTATAAGAACTCTTGCTATGTATCCAATGAGTAAGTTAATGGACGAAGCAGGTATAGGTGAAAAAACAGCTGAAAAAATAATAAAAGTTGCCCAGGATATAGAAAAAATGGGATTCAAGTCTGCAGATAAAATATGGGAAAAACGCAAGAATTTAAACAAATTGACCACAGGCAGTCAGAATTTAGATGATCTGTTATATGGTGGTGTAGAACCTGGGGCAGTCACAGAACTTTTTGGGGAATATCGAACCGGAAAAACACAATTAGCTCATCAGTTATGCGTTAATGTACAATTATCTTATGAAGAAGGTGGACTTGAGGGTTGTGCTTTATATATTGATACAGAAGGTACTTTTAGACCTGAAAGAATAATTCAAATGGCAGTACCTAAAGATTTAGATTATAATATGGTTTTAAGAAATGTGACTATTGGGAGAGCATATAACAGTGATCATCAAATCTTATTAGTGAAAGAATCTCCAAAAATAATATCAGAAAAAAATATAAAACTAATAGTAGTAGATTCTCTTATTGGACATTTTCGCAGTGAATATATAGGGCGTGGTACATTAGCAAATCGTCAACAAATCATAAATACTCATTTACATGATTTATTAAGATTAACCGAAACTTATGATGAGTTAGCGGTTATATTTACGAATCAAGTCTCTTCGAGGCCAGATGTGTTTTATGGTAATCCGACAACACATACCGGTGGTCATATTGTAGCTCATGGTTCCACGATACGTATATTCCTAAGAAAGGGGAAGGGAGAACAACGAATTGCTAAAGTTGTTGATGCTCCACATATCCCAGAAAGTGATGCTGTTTTTTCGATTACTGAAGATGGTATTACGGATTAAATATTATGTTACTCTTTTTAGGATTTGAATTAAAGAAAGAATTAACATTTGTCCAAGATCACATCTAAAAAGCATGTTTCCTTCTAACTTTAAGCTTTAATTATATTTTTAAATTGAAATTATTAACCAGTATTTTAAATAAGAAAAAATTAAAGATTAATATTAACATTTACTTCAATACCTTCAACAACAGCCGCGGTCACTGTACAATACTGTTCGAACATTTTCTTACATTGTTCAGCTCTCTTTCGCATTTTCTCGCCTTGAATTTTTACATCAATAGTTACATCTACTCTTTTGATTCTTACAAATCCTTTTTCATTCCTTCCAATTATTACTTTTCCGGTAGCTTCTAAATCTTCTGTTGTAATATTTCGTTTCTTCAAGCAAAAGATGTAGCTTGCCGATAAACAGCCTAATAAGGCCATCCCTAATAATCGTGCGGGATTAGGTCCCCACATTTCAGTTTCCACTTCATGTGTATCATCTATATAACAATCTTCAACTTTCATTCCACCCAATTGACATTTAAAGATCATATCCTTTTCCAATTTTATTTTAACTTTTGTTGAAATTTCTTTACCCATATCAAACTCATCTCTTGTCCTATTTTTAGTAATATTAATTTTAGATTATTGGATTTTTATTTATTATTAGCTATTTTGTTAAAAAGAGAGAATAATTCATCTTTTTTTGATTTATCATTTTTTACTTTTTGAAGCAATTGATTTACTTCATTTAATTTTAATTTATAATACTTTAAATTTTCCTTAATTTCAGTGTGAAGTATTGATAATTGAATAGATTCATCAATTTTACACACTTTTTTAACAAATTTTATACATTGGTTAATTCGGTTCAATTATTAGATTATCATCAAATTGTGTATTAACAATAATGTTAATTTGATTAATTAACCACTCTTCACTTTCATCTTTTATGATTTGTAATTGTACTTGAGGAAATTCTAATTCCTCTTTATTATTTTTTAAACAATTTACTAAACTAGCGTTTATACAATTAATATATGTTCTATCGGGTAATGATGGAGCAGAATCCGATAATACGTTTAAATCTATTTCACCTACTTCATTAAGAATACAATTAAATAAATTAGTATCATTTAAATTACATTCAAAAATCTTCTCGTCACTCATTCAAATTCCTCCTAAAAATATCTCATTATATATACAATAAATTTGTATCATACAAATATCTTCAACTTATTGTTTAAAAATAGTGATTAAACAGATTTAATAATTAAAGGATATCAATATAATTTTTTTAACTTGCTTCAATTTTTTTTAAGTGAAAATGTCGAGATAAATGAAACAAGATAAATGGAAGATAGAGGAGATTAATAAGGATAAATTGGAATGCATAAATAATTACAAATATGATCATAAGAATAAAAAGGCAAATCTCAATACTTAAACAGATTTTATTGCCATAATATTTCTCATCAAAAAAGGATGCAGGTACTTTGTATTTAGCTAAATATTTAGGTAGATTTTCAAATTCATCTTTTGAAATTAGAAATTTAAAACCTATTTGTTTTTTTTGGAAGTAAAAAAAGTTCGTTCCCCAATCAATAGTATCAATAATTATATGTATAGAATAACTAAAACCGCAAATAATTAATACTGGCCACATTAAAATATAACCAATAATAATTAGAATTATACTTGGGATTATAGAATGAGTAATTAATAATCTATGATTATGATCTTTAGCAAATTTAGAAAAAATTACATCAAAATCACAAAAGAAAGAGAATAAAACAATTAGTGAAAATTCAAGAATTGTAAAGCCAAAAAAATAGTTTAAAATAGATGCAAAAATTACTCCACCAGCAAAATGACTATTTATATGCATAGAAACTAATTTACTCTATTTTTAGACTAATTGATATATACTTTTTTTTTCATTCTTTTTAAAACAGCCTTTTTAGTCTCAAACCCAACAGGACCTTTTTTTTCAACTAGAAAAGAAGCGGCAGAGGATGCTAAATAAGCAGCCTTTTCTATTGATTTCCAAGATTTGTCAGAATGAATAAATTCATAGAAAAATATAGAAAAATAGACATCTCCAGCACCAGTTTCATCTACAACATTTCTAGGTTCAAAAGCGGGTATTTTAAGAATTTGCTCTCCTTTTTTAGTGAGCATAGACCCTTTCTCCCCTAAAGTCATAATGTAGATTCCATTATTTTCATAATTACTGCAGTGAACCATAACTTTTTCAAAATCATCACATTCCCCGGCAAGTAGGTTCATTTCTTCTTCTGAGCCTTTCAGTATCAACCGATCTCCAATTAAATTGATTATTTTTTTCATATTAGAAATGATTTCATTATCATAAATGTATGCAACTTTGCCATTTTCATCAATTTTTCTTATGAAACCTTGTAAATCAATGCCGATATATGCTTTTGGAAAATGATTTAAAATTAGAGATACATATTCATATGAGATTTCGTTACATAAGGGTACGAGAACAAATATATCTGGATGGTTATTAAGAAATTCTAATGGGATATCACTAAAATTAAGATTAGGGCTCCTTGATTTAAGAGTTAACGTTCTCGTATGATCAAAGTAATCCAAAACAAAATTTGTATTTTTAACTTCCGAATATTTAATTCCTCTTAAATCAATATTTTTATTCTTAATTTTATCTAATAATGAATTATTAAAATTAATTTTACCAATATGAGAAATAATACCTATATTTACATCTAGAGTATAAGTTCTTAACGCTAGAGTGCAATAGGACACACTTCCACCTAAACTGGGCTTGTAAATGCGCTTAAATCGTATGATATTATCAAAAGAAAAGTGCCCTGCAAAAAAAATAGTTGAATGATTTTGATTTTGACTTTTCATTTATGATGATGTTAATTCTTCAATAATTTTATTCTTTTCTTCTATTGTTAACTTTAACTTATTTATTTTACTCTGCAAATCCTCAATCAGACCTGACATCGGTCCCTCATGAACAATAGGTTGAGATTGTTGTTTATTTTTTAATTCTACAATCAATTTTTCTTTTTCTCCCAATTGCTCTTGAAGATTATTTATTTTTTTTTCTGCTTCGTTAATTTGATTAGCGTATACTGTTTCTTGCGATTTGTTTTGTAAGGATATCTGTATCTGCGAAAGTTCATTTTTGAGGTCTTCATTCTCTCTCTTAAGATCTTTTAGCTCATTCGGTTCTAATTGGAACCCTCCACTTTCAATAGTTCGCTCAAGTTCAGATTTCTCGGTATTCAATTTTTCAACAATTCGTTTATATTTATTGAGGTCGGATTGAAGGTCTTGGCATAGTATATCTAGCGTTTCTGATGAGGGTTTTGTTGATTGAGGTTTTATCACTGAAGATTTTGGTGGCTCCACAGGAATTACATAATCAATAGGGAGTTTTTTCATCTTTTCTACCAATTGTTGGTTTAAAGCTTCGTTTTCCTCTTTTAATATATTTATTTCCTTTACTTGATCATCAATTTTAACCTTTTTTTTCGATAATTCAGATTGTAAATTATCAATCAAAGCGGTGGTCACTTCAGAATCTTTCCCCATAGAAGGTCTTTCTGTGGGTTTCGATGTCATTGAAGCTGTCTCTAATTTCACCTTTAATTCAGTAATTTCGTTATTTTTGGTTCTTAATTCAATTTCTTTTTCAGTTAGATTTTTTTCCAAGTTTGTTACCTTGTTATTTAACTCTTGTTGAATCTCACTTACTTCTTTTTCACTAATCATTCCTGTATTTTCTAGTTGTTTTTTAAAATTCTCCTTCTCTTCAATCGTTTTCTTAATTATTTCTTCAGTTTTTGTGATTAAAACTATATTCTCTTTAATTTTATTTCTCAATTGTTCATTCTCATCTTCAACTTCTTTAATTTTATCTAGTGTTTCTCCAATTGCATCTGGTGTGTTAATTTCGGCTTCCATCTTTTTTCTCCAAAGACTGATAAAATCTTCTACTTTTTCATTATTTTCCGGCATTTTATTTCAAAACCTTTTCATTTCCTAATTTTTGAACATTAAATATAATTTATTTCATTAGTACTGCAGATAAATAACCAACGCAATATCCACTAATATTACCAGTTTTTTCAGAACTTGTATAATATTTTAATAATTTCCCTTTACTTGCATTTAAATGTTTAGATATCATGATTAAAGAAGTTATTGTTTGAGCACCACATACTGTTGTTCGTGAAGCTGTTTCAAGTGTTTTTTCAGGGTTAAGATTAACAAACGCATCAATTACTTGTTGATCTCGCTCTTTAAATTTCTCCAATTGTTTGGAATCATAGACTTCTTTATGAGTCATATCAGAAGAGGCAACTATTACCACATCCTTATTGTACGATTCAATTGCTTTTGCTATATCGTTTGATATTTCACTCAAGGCATTAAAATCTTTAATAGAAACTTTTATTGGAATAAATTTAACGTTTTTCTCCTGAGAGCAATATTTAATAAAGGGTAATTGCACTTCGATATTATGTTCTCTCCCAAAAGGATGTCCAATAAACGCTGACTCATCATTTATAATTATATTACTATTATCTAATATTTTCTTAGATAGTTCTTCATCAATATGTATATTTCCTAAAGGTGTTTCCCATTCTCCCTCATTCATTAAAGCAACTTTTCCATAACCAATATGATCAGTGCCTAATACTATGACTGTATCTGGAATTTTTTCCTGAAATAAATTCAAAAATGTAAAAGCTGTAGCACAACCAGAGTACACATATCCCGCATGAGGAGATACTCCACCGATTATGGTTCTTTGTTCTTGGTTTAAAGTTTTAGGTTCTTCTCCAGGTCCGAACTCATTATTTATAAAAGATTCTTTTAAGATATTAAGTAAGTCGGGTTTATAACGTGGATAATTTTTGCCGGCTACAGCAGCCTTTCTTACAACCATTTTTTTAACACGAGTATTTTTTAATTTTAATATTAAAAATATTAATTTTAAAAATTATATAATTTCTCTTAATCTTTGTAAAATTGAAAGAATTATTAAATTATTTTTAATACCTCTTTAGTAATGAACCAAGTAAACAATGAACAAATCTCTCTTGATGATATCGAAGTACCAGATAAAATTCCAACGAAATTTATTAATTCAAGGGTTATCGTTTTCAATCCTTTATATGCTTCGTATTTATACGTTAAGAAAGGATTTTTCGGGAGCCCATTAGGAATAAATAAGCCTAGATTAGAATATTTTTCCAAACCAAGCGAATTATCTTTAATTGAAGCATATTATCTGTTAGAAAAGAATGAAATTACGATCTTCGATGTAAAGGACAAAGAATTCTTAAATCCACAAAAATTTTATGAGAATGCAAAAAAAATTCATCATAAATTTGAAGAAAAATATATTATTTACAAAGATTTAAGGGAAAAAGGATACATTCCGAGACCTGGGCTAAAGTTCGGTGCGGATTTTGTAACTTATAAAAAAGGTCCTGGACTTGAACATTCTCTTTTTATGGTACATGTTTTACCACATGATTCCGAAATTACTGCTATTGATATGGTTAGAGCAGGCAGACTCGCAACCTCAGTGAGGAAAAAGTTTGTTATCGCAAATCCATTAACGAAATCGTACTATTTTTTTGAGTGGTTCAAACCATAAAAAATAATGTTTAAATTAAAGAAACTATAAAAATTAAAAGTTGGATTAAAGATAGTCAAGATACTCAAAATCATCAAAATCGATCTCTCTAACGACCTCGTGGCATTTCAAGCAAAACCAAGCCCCTCCTGTAGGAGTCCAGTACTCTCCAATAGTACCAGGCTCGGGTTCGGGAACCCATACCATATCGAGGTCAATAGGACGTTCAGAGGGCTCGATGGCACCATCTTTAACTGCTTCCTGATAAGAATGGCAAGCAGCTCCATTAAAACAAATACAAATGGATTTTGCAAAAGCTTGGTCAAGAGCAGCCTTCTCTCTAATAAGTACTGTATGTCTTTTATCCTGAGAAGGTGTAAGTCCTTTCTGCATATTCTTATCGTTATATAAACCCCTTAGGTCCAAAAGCTTTTCTGAATAATCATAGTAAGCCAATCTAAGAATTTCTCTCAAAGAAGATCTGATCTTCCGTAGCTTTGGATTTTTCAATACAATTCTTCTTGGTTTTTTTGACTTCATCATGATATATATCTTTTTATAGGTATTTAAGTATAATGAGTCTAAAAGTTTATAAGTTAATAATATCCAGCAAAACCGAAAGTCTCTCTAATGAAATGATGAATATCTTGAGGTAAATATACAGTGGTATACCAATACCAAAACTCAGGATAAGAAGTATCTGGATCCTCTTTAAGATACAACTTAAAATCATTCATATACCATGTAAAACCACTGTATAAATTGGGATAACGTTTATTATAGAAAAACTGTTCGGGGTTGTTCTTACGCTCCTTAAATCGTTCAGTATATTCTTTTATAATGTCAGGACGTAATCCATTCCAAATATAAGTCTCACCAAGCCCATAAATATAAACCTTTTTACTCCCAAACTCTTTCTCAAAGAATTTATAATCTAAAACACTCGTATATGGTCTCTGGATTAGTTCAAATAGTGCATTAGGCGTGCTTGCATTAAATCATTATTTCGATCAAAAGCGCCACCAGTTTTATGAATCTCAATACTGTATTGTGTTGGAACTAACTTAAAAGTGAAAAAATCATCATAAAATCCAAATATTTGAAAATAATCTGGGTCTTCATCAGGATGATGTCGTGCAATCTTAGTTCTTAATTGTGGCAAACCTTTTGGATCTAATCGCAACCTCAGTGAGGAAAAAGTTTGTAATCGCCAATCCTCTTACGCGCAGTTATTATTTCTTTGAGTGGTTTAAGCCTTAAAAAGTAGTTTAATATTAGCCTGGCATTAATAAGTAATCCTAATCTTTTTCCAATACTATAAATCTGAACAATATCATTAATCACTCTCAAATTCACCT
This sequence comes from Promethearchaeia archaeon, assembly GCA_036478875.1. Lineage (GTDB taxonomy): Archaea > Asgardarchaeota > Lokiarchaeia > Sigyniarchaeales > SOKP01 > Loki-b32. The sequence goes on from JAZGEW010000059.1 coordinate 46,266, forward strand.
TTATATCTGATTTTATTATTTAATTTTCTATCAATCTTCAAATATTTGTCATTTTTTAATTGAAAATCTTCTATTTTAACTGTTGAATATTTTGTACCTGCGGGATAAGTATTTCTATTAATTGAGATGTAAAAAATCATTATAGATATCACTGAGAAAGTAATGATTATAATAATCATTTTAAGTATAGATAATATAGCATGTTTGGGATTGTTAAAAAACCACAATCTTTTTATTTCTTTATTGGTTAATCCAAGTTCTCTCCCTATTTTATATATCCTTATAAAATTACCAATCATTTTTGAATCCAGGAGATTTTAGGTAATTTTTATTTTTTCATATATTTCCACTTTTTATTATTTTTAAATCGAAAATCTTTATTACTCACACTCGAATAAAATGATCCACTATTATATGTACTTCTATTAATTCCTATTGTTATTAAAGACAAATATATTGCCCAAGAAGTTATTAATAGTATTAAAAATAATAATATTATCATAACGTATCTATGTTTCTTTAATAAAAAAATTTCTTTCATTTCTCTCTTATTTAAACCAAGATCATTTCCTATTTTATATATCCTAATAATATTACCGATCATTTTTCAAAATTTAATAATATTTTTGATTAAAAAATTCATATATTTAGTATTTTAGAATAAAAATCTTTATATTTTGATAAAAATGAATCCATTCTGCCCCTTACTTTAAACATTTTAGAGTTGAAACGGGTATTTTCTATTGCTCGTAAACAATAGGGAGCATCTTGAGAGTTTATTGCATATTTCGTACCTAAACACCCGCCTTTACATTGGTTCACAAAATCACAATTACGACAATAACCTTTTAAATCTTTTTTTTCAAATTTTCGGTTATACAAAAAAGCATGAGGACTAGAAATAATTTCTTTTAGACTTTGGGTTCTTATATTTCCTTCAATAAAATCATCTGGGAGAGTTAAACACCCTTTTATATCCCCATTACTTTGTATCCCTAATACCGAATATCCTGCTTGACATCCGACCCATGGTGTTAATCCTAAATTTGGAATAAATCTTGAAAAATATCCAAAACAATGAGCACCTATAACAGGTAACCTTCGATATGAGTACTTTTTAACGTTGATCGCGATAAACATTGCTAATGCATAATATTCCTCTCTTGATATGAGTAATTCTTTAGGAAATCGCCCAATTGGAACTGCTAATTGAATTTGCCATGAAATGTTTCTATCTAATATTAAATGTTTAATTATATCTATTTCCTTTAAGTTCTTTTTACTAACAGCAGTAATAATTGAAGTTGGAAGCCTTTCTTTTTGGAGTCTATTAATCGCACTTAAAGTTTTCTCAAAAGCTCCTTTAATACCTCTAAGATAATCATGGGTTTCTGGTTTACCTCCATCTAAACTTAAAGAAACACAATCAACGTCTAAATTTTTTAATTTTTGAATATTCTCAACAACAGTTAATCCGTTTGTGACAATTGATAAATCCATTTTATATTTCTTAACTTCTTTCGCAATTTCAAACCAATCTTTTCTTACTAAGGGTTCTCCACCCATCAATGCTACTCCTTTATAACCACAAGAATGTAATTCTTTAACTAACTTTAACGCTTCTTCGGTATTTAATTCATCTGAACGCGCACTACCCGCTCTAGATCCACAATGAATGCATTTACTGTTACATCTTAAGGTGATTTCCCAAACAGCGCAAGAATTCTTTATTCTACGGGTTAAAAGTGATATTAAACTTGGCATTGTAATTCTTGGATTCTTTATCTAGAATATAAATTGATTAAATTTCTTAAAAAACTTTTGTTATTAAAATTGAATATTACATGATATTATCGTTATGGAAAATAATATAATTTCTTTTTAATTTACGGAATGGTACTTATCGAGAGTTATGATGGGATTAAAGTTCGTTAATGATTCTGTTGACTTCTTTACACAACTTATTTCTGAAGTGATATCCTTTTTAATCATCTTTTTATTTTTTATTTTACTAATTCTTAACAATCTTAATGTTCTCCTATAAGTCTTTAGTGCGTTTGATTTTAAATTCAATTTAGCGAACACTTTTGATAAATTCCAGTAATAAATTAAATCATCCCTAAATAATTGAATTGAGTTTAACAATTTCACTTTGGCAATTTCATAGTTTTGATTGTAAAATTCCTTAATTCCTTGATAAAAAAATTCTTGAGATTTTCTTTGAATTGTTGCCTGAGAGAAAAAATATGATTGATCTTGGTTCTTAACATTTGATAATTCCTTTAAACGAGTTAACTGTTTCTGTTTTTCACTTCTAAAAAACAAAATTTTGTCAATTATTCTTTTTCCGAATGCTTCTATTGATGAGAACACAAATTTTTGAGTTCCTGGAATTATTGGCGCTTTTTTAAGAGAATTATATAAAATATAAGGTAGGTTATATTTTATTAGATCTTCAGTTATTTCATTTATGTATTGTTTCTCTAAACTTGAAAGATAATCGTAGTCATCAATTACATTTAGAAAGATTTTTGTTATTTGAGGCGATCTTATTAAAGTGGTTTTAATAATTTCAAAAATATTATCTTTATCTTTTTCTTTTTCAAATGCCTTTAACTTTAACAAAATAAGAGTTAATAGATCTTCCTGTTCTTTCGTTAAAAAAGAATCTTTAAAGTTAACTATATTATCTATTAACATTCTTTTCCGAATAAGAGATATTATATGAAAAAAAGTTAAGTAATCTTCTCCTGAAGATTTTTTACACTCAATTTTTAATGTAGGTATCGAATCCACATTGTAAAATCTTTTTTCTTTTATATCATTAAATCCCACTTTTCTAAGTATTTCAACTAGCAATTCTGAAGGATAACATAGTTTGTGCTGAAGTCCTTCATGGGGAATACCAAAAATCCATCCCAAAATCTCTTTTTTTTGTTCATAATTTCCATTTAAATAGGATTGAAATGCCTTATCAATATCAGGTGTTTCAATAATGAGGATTCCATCTAATTGTAAAACTCTAAAAAACTCGCTTAATGCATAAAGAGATTTGAAAAAGCCTAAGTGTTCAATTAACTGAAGTGCCTTAACCTCTTCACAGCTATTGTCAGGAAATTTAAGATTTATTGCAGACATTTGTTGATCTGCTAGTATACCTTCATATAAATCAATGTTGATATAATTTGGTTCATATCTTTTTCCTGAACCTACGTTCAACTTCATTTTCTATTCCTAAAATCATTAATCTTAACAGATGAATATAAGGTTCCACTTGGATAAATATTTCTGGATGCAATTACTATTGCAGCGACTATGACAGCAGTAACCAAGACCCCAACAATTATTAATAAAATCTTAACTAATAAAGAAATTTCTCCTGAAAACAAAACCATTCGATTTATTTCACTTTTTTTTAATCCTAAATCTTTACCAATTTTATAAATTTGAGTTAATTCTTTAAACAAATTACAAATTTCACCTCTAACACATAAAATTACGATTCATTGCTTTTTATTATAAATAACAATAAAAATATTTCTATGGTATTTTAATTTTCTAAGAGAATTTAAAAGATTATGGTTCACTTTTCGAACAATATGAAATATTCTTGAAAGTAGGAAATTAATTTTAGCTTTTTTCCCTGAAAAGTTAAGCTTAGCCTAATTATAATTATTTAGATGGCGAGCATTCTTAATTTTCTAACCAATTTGTCTTTTAATTGTTCTATTTGATGAAAATTATCATTCTTGACAGTATTTCTAATTCTCATTATTTCATTAAGAAGATCTGAATCTAAAAAATCCTCAACTAAAATCCCTTTATCTATAAGAATATTACCTTCATTATAGATAAAGAGAATTAGTTTAATTAACCCTAGTAATTTTTTAGTATCAGTAAAATTATCAATATCATCAAAAGCACTTTGGATTAAAAAACCATTTTTAATTAATTTTGCTATTTGAACAATGAGTTGTTGACTTTCGGATAAGCTGCGCTCTCCTATTAATTGGATTATGTATTTTAAATCTTGTTCTTTAGATAAAATCTCATTTACTTGTTTTCGACATTCCATCCATTCAATATCAATCTCTGGCCATTCGATATCTCTTTCATACCACCAATTTGCGATGTAGGAAGGATAATTTGAATAGGAATTCATCCAATTTATTGCGGGATAGTGTTTTAAATAAGCTAATTTAGAATCTAAAGCCCAAAAAACTTGAACTAATCTCTTTGTTGTTGCTGTTACTGGTTCAGTAAAATCCCCCGCGGGTGGTGAGAGCGTACCTACAATTGTTAATGACCCCTTTCTTTCATTTCCTTGATGATCTGTTCCAAGTGTTTTTACGACACCAGCTCTTTCATAAAAACTTGACAATTTTGATGGTAAATACGCAGGATATCCTTCCTCTGCGGGCATTTCTTCCAATAACCCAGAAATTTCTCTTAATGATTCTGCCCATCTAGAAGTACTGTCAGCAAGAACAGCAACATTATAGCCCATATCTCGATAATATTCTGCAATTGTAACCCCAGAAAATAAACTAGCTTCTCTAGCTGAAACTGGCATATTAGAAGTATTAGCAATCAGAATGATATGGTCTAACAAAGGACGCCCTGTTTGAGAGTTTTTTAGTTCAGAAAATTGTTTTAAAACGTTTGCTATTTCATTTCCAGGTTCTCCACATCCTATATATACAACGACATCTACATCACACCATTTTGCCAAAGATTGTTGTATTACCGTTTTTCCTGTTCCAAAACCACCCGGTATTGCTATAGTGCCTCCTTTTGCTACTGGAAATAATAGATCTATCACACGCATTCCAGTAATTAATGGTTCGGTTGGATCTTCTATTTTACTATAAGGGCGATTTACAGTTATTGGCCATTTTTGCAGCATTGAAAAGGATTTTTCTTCACCATTTATTTTCAATCTATAGATTTCATCTAAAATTGTATAATCTCCCTCACTAGAGATAAATGAAAGTGTTCCTGAAATATTGGGGGGCACCATAATTTTATGTTCTAAAAACTGTGTTTCTTGAACAATACCTATTATATCTCCTCCACTAATTTCTTCATTTATGTTTCTCATTGGAATATAATGCCACTTTTTAGCTCTTGATAATGGAGGAAATTTAATACCTCTCTCTAGTCTTCCAGTATCAACGGTTTCAAACAATTTTTCTAATGGCCTCTGTATTCCGTCAAAAACATGTGATAATAACCCTGGAGCTAATTCCATTGAAAGTGGTTCGTGTAAACTAATAACTTCTTCATTTAGTTTTACTTTTAACATATTTTCAAAACATTGGACGATAATGTGATCGGAATAAATTTGTATAATCTCCGCAAGAATGTCGTAATCAGCAATTTTAACCAAATCATGAAGTCGAACAAAATTTTCTAATCCTTTTACCTTAATTAATGATCCATTAATTGCGGAGATATATCCACGGTCGAATTTATCATCAGACTTACTATTATACATTTAATATCCTCTATATTCTACAATTTTATTGTAATATTTGGTTTTTACAAAATGGACAAGTTTTTACAAAACTTGGCACGATATTTCCACAATTTTCACATTTTTTAATTATAGGATTGCGATACTTAAAATTAAGATCAATAGATTTGAAAATTTTTGGCTGAGTTAGCTTTAATTCTTTTTCCTTTGTAAATGTTCTTTCCTTGTTTTTATTATTTAATCTTTTTCTATCTGGGAACATTCTAGAATAAAGAGATCTTTTATTTTTTCTTAAAAAAGGACCAATAGTCGTTAAAAATATAAATACAATTAATAAAGTGATTATAAAAGGATTAGCTCCAAAATTAATAAAAAGATAATAAAAATATAGTAATATGATTAAATAAATTACTAACACGACGAGCCGAACAATTAACTTTTTCCGATTTGTCTCTGTTTTTGTTATTTCATTCGACATAATTATCTTTATATTTAGCTTCTTTCGTGATACATTATTCGAATCTTTTTGAAATATACATTTTTGCTTTGTCAATTTCTTCTTTTATTGTTGTAGTATCAAATTCTCTTTCAATTTCTTCAAATATAATATCCTTTTCAATTTCTCCCTTAAATCTCATAATTGAGTAATTATTATCTAAATAGAATGGAAAATATTCAATACCCGCCCCTTGATAGAACTTAAAGAAGAACTCATAGAAGTGCAATCTCATAGTGTTGATGAAAACAAGAATTCCTTCTAATAAGATTACTAATAAATTTCCAAATATTGCACCAATAAAATTTACAATTTCTACTCCCAAACCTTCTCCCTCAATTAATGCACCCATCGCGTTTATAGCATATAATAATGCAATATGAGCCAGTGCTAAAGCTAACAATCTAATATAAGATGCAACATTACTCATAACTGATAAAACTGTGTCAAACGCTTCAATTGAACCTTCACCTAATAATCCTCCAAAAGATTCCTTCTTTAAATAAGAAATTTTAAATATTTTCCCAAGAGGTTTCAACAGCAATAAGAGAAGCCCAGGGATTATAACTAATAAAATTGGATAAGGAGACGCTAACCAAGTATATATATCAAAACCATATCCGAAAATTAAAATAGCTCCTCCAGTTAATAATAGAATTTTGATAAAAGAATCACTAAATGCTAAATATTTTCGATGTTGTTTCCAATAATTTAAAAACTGGATAAACCAACCTAAATTTATATGAAAAACTCCAATTAATACTGCAAAGTAAAACACAGCCATTATATTACCTAACGGATTGTATAAAGTAATGTTGAGAAGAGGGATGGTTATTGGTTCTAAATGCAAATAAACCGTTCCGAAAATCGCTATCTCATGGTTCCCAAAAAATTCTCCATATAAAAAACCAACAAAAAAAGCAGCCCATCCACAAAAAAATATGATCCAAGATAGATTTACGACATCTTTCCCACGCTTCCTTAATACCAATCCCCCTATTAATCCTGAAATTATTAAAATTAATCCATGCCCAATGTCACCAAACATTAAACCAAAAAGAATTGGAAAAGTAATAGCAATAATAGGAGTAGGGTCTATTTCGGAGTAATTAGGAGTACCATACATTTTAGTAATTGTTTCAAATGGTTTTACAAGAAAGAAATTCTTCATAATCGTAGGTGCTTTTTCTCTTAAATCTGCTTTTTCCTCATCTTCATCTGTTTCAATTTCTTCAGTTTGCCCTTCTTTTAATATTGGTTTTACTTTATCTGTTTTTGATGAATAAGATTCATGACTAGGACGTTTTTTAGATACATCTATTGATTCAATTGTTATATTTTCTTTAAAACTGTTAAATAAAGAATGCATAATTTCTTCTTTTTTAGATAGAGGGACAAAAAATTTGAGAATAAGACGATTTGATAATGATTTTTCGAATTGTTGTTCTACCCATGTGTATTCTTCAATATTTTGTACGATTTCATTTATTCCAACAAATTTTCTCAAATTACCCTGTCTAAGTTTATTTTGCTCTTTTTCATATCTAACTGCTAAGTTTTCTATAAATTTAATTTCCTTATTTAATCTCGCAAAATTAATTCCTTCATTTGTTAAATATTTTTTTAAGATTAGAACTTCTTCAGAATGAATTAACCGAATTCTACCATTAAATTCATCTTGCCTATCTTTTGGATAGATTATATAAAAACCAATTCGATCATTAGAAATTTCAAATGTCTTATAAAAATTAGGGAATTCTGAAAATTCAAAAAGATTTTGTAAATTGGTTATATTTTTAGAAAAGGTAGTAAAAATTCGGAATTTAAATTGCGTTATACTTTCTAGGTTTTTTTTATTGAAATTTAATTTTTCTAAAAACTTATAGCTAACTCTTAAAACTATTAGATTTTCTAATTCAATTCTAATTTTTGAAATATAACTCTTTAATTCTATAGCCCTATTTGTATAAAAATCTATTTCTTCGAGTAAATGGGTGATTAATTCACGCAAATCTTTAGCTGCGAATTCAATTCTTTTTTCTTTATCAATTTTTAATTCTAAAAGATCATATTCAGTTATGTCAAGTCTATTAAATAATGTGTTTAAGTTTTTCCTCAAATTTTTAATTTTCTCTATGAAAGGGGTTTTTTCTCCCAATTTTTCCTTAACTTTTGGTTTTTCCAGTGATTTTATATGTACTGCGTTAATGTTTGATAATTCTATAATAAATTGGTCTTTATAATTTTGATTGATTTCTGCTTTCATTAAACTAAACTCGTCTTTTTTCCCCATATTTGTCAAACTCAAATTTAATTTTACTTCTTAATAATTAGATCCTTAGTTTTTTTTAATCTAATATAATTTTCTCTCTCTATTTCTTCCAATATCTCTTTTATTTGTTTGATATTAAACTTCAACTTTGGAATTATCATATTTTTTAAACCATTTATCCTACGATTGATTTTCTTAAAATTTAGTGCGTGTTTTAGAAGTAAATCTTCAATTTCAGAAAATTGGATAAGCATACTAAAAGAACTTTTTAAATTATTAATTAAATCATCCAAATAATGACTTGTGTTTTCAAATGTATAAGCAGGAAGTTTTTCTTCTTGGATTAACTCATATTTAATCTGAGGGAATATGATTCCTGCTTTTTTTAAATGCTGAATTTCTACTTCAGGTTTATATTGAATTCTACTTAATTTACTAATCAGTGCGAGTTCATTCTTACCCATCTCCTCATAAGTGAAATATAATAATTTCAATGATTCTTTAAATGAAGAGAGAAATTCTTTCCTAGTTATAACATACTCTTTCCACAATTTTCTAAGCTGGAAAATTAACTGTTCTCTTCTTAATTCTAAAAAATTCTCTCCTTTTGCTGCAAAGTTTAATCTTTTTTGCAAACTAATCAAATTGGTTTTACTAGGTTTTATTTCTCTAAAACTTATAGATCTACACCCTTGCTGAATAATATTTATCAATAAATTTTTGATGTATCCTAAATAATTGATTTTGGTTTAAATTAGATAACACATCCCAAGCGATATTAAGAGTCTTATTGAAATCTCGATTTTCATCTGCTTTTTGATTTAAAAATCTTTGTTCAAATTCACTTCCAAATTTCAATAGATTTTTTTGTTCATAATTCAAACCATCTTCTCCTACAATTGAAATAAGGTCCTTCACTTCAAGATAATTAGAGTATGATGCTAAAAGTTGAGAACTAATATCAGCATGATCATCTCTCGTTTTCCCTTCACCAATAGCATCTTTCATTAGTCGCGATATTGATGCTAAAGCTTCAAAAGGGGGATAAATACCTTTTTTATGCAAATCTCGGCTTAGAACTAATTGGCCCTCAGTAATATATCCTGTTGTATCAGGAATGGGATGAGAGATATCATCATTTGGCATTGTTAATATTGGTATTTGAGTTATTGACCCTCTCTTTCCCTTAATTTTTCCGGTCCTCTCATAAATAGATGCAAAATCAGAATAAATATATCCAGGATATCCTTTTCTACTAGGAATTTCTTCTTTCGCTGAACTAAGTTCTCTTAAAGCCTCAGCATAATTTGTCATGTCAATTAAAAGAACTAGAACATGCATATCTTTTTCGAAAGCAAAGTATTCTGCGGTTGTTAAGGCTAATCTTGGAATAATTAATCGCTCAATTATAGGATCATCAGCAAAATTAATGAAAGAAATTATATTTTGTAGAGTTCCACTTTCCTGAAAACGATTTAAAAAATAGATTGCCTCATCTTGAATTATCCCAATTCCACAAAAGATAATTAAAAAAGGCTCTTCCGAGATAACTCTAGCTTGAGTTGCTATTTGAGCTGCTAATTTATTGTGAGGCAATCCCTGTCCACTGAAAATAGGAAGTTTTTGACCTCTAATTAATGTAAATAATCCATCTATTACGGAAAGTCCTGTTTGTATTACATCTATAGGATACTCCCTAGCAAACGGATTAATCGTAATCCCGTTAATATCTCTTTGAACATCTGTTAAAATATCAAAATCTGAAACCTTCTTAGTTTTTATATCAATTGGCATCCCTAATGAATTAAATGTGTGCCCAAACATGTCTTTAGATATTTTTACATTGAAAGTATCTTCTGTAAATGTAATTTCTGCATTTTCTGAAGATATTCCTGAAGTATCTTCGAACACTTCAACAACGATTAATTCTTCACTCATTTTTACAATTTGTCCTGTGCGAGTTATACCATCTGTAGTTCTAATCTTTACAATCTCCCCATATTGTGCAGGATGCTCATTTTTAAGAAATATAAGGGGTCCAATTATTTGCTGGATCTTTTTGTAAATTACACTCATTTTTTCTTAAATACACCACTGGTTAATTTCAAGGATTCAATTTCATTAAGTAATTTTTTCTTTAATTCTTCTATTTTATCAAAATCCTCATTAGGAATAGAACGATTAATTCTTAAAATGTCAAATGTTGTTTTGAGATCTTTAATATCTTCAATAAGAAAGCCTTGTTTCAGTAATTCTATACCCTCTTTATACAATAAGAGAATAATTTTAATCATTCCTAAAAGTTTTGAAGGATCTGTAAAATTATCAATATCATCAAATGCATTTTGGATTAAAAATCCATTTTTAATTAGTTTCGCAATAATTAAAGTTAATTGTTGATTTTCTGGTAAATTTTCTTCGCCGATCAATTGAGTAATATACTTTAATTCATTATCTTGGGATAATATATCATTCAATTGCTTTCGACAGTCGAACCAGTCAGCATCTATTTCTGACCAATCAATATCCCTCTCATACCACCATTCTGAAATATAATCAGGGTAATTAGAGTATGAATTCAACCAATTAATTGCAGGATAATGTTTTGAATATGCTAATCCTGCATCTAAAGCCCAAATCCCTTGAACAAAATTTTTAGTTGTTGCAGTAACGGGTTCACTAAAATCTCCCGCGGGAGGAGAAATTGATCCAATTATAGTCAAAGACCCTATTCTTTCTTTTCCAAGTTCAGTATCTCCAAACAATTTGACTAGACCTGCGCGTTCGTAAAAACTAGATAGTTTAGAGGGTAAATATGCCGGATATCCTCCTTCGGCAGGCATTTCCTCTAATAAACCAGAGATTTCTCTTAAGGATTCTGCCCATCTTGATGTGCTATCCGCTAGAACTGCAATATCATATCCCATATCCCTATAATATTCAGCAAGAGTTACCCCTGAAAAAATACTAGCTTCTCGTGCAGAAACAGGCATGTTTGAAGTGTTTGCAATTAGAATAATTCGATTTAATAAAGGTTGATTAGTCTTTGGATCTATTAATTCAGAGAATTGGGTTAAAACATCTGCTATCTCGTTTCCACGCTCCCCGCAACCTACGTAGAGTAAAATATCAGCATCACACCACTTTGCTATGGATTGTTGTATTACTGTTTTACCCGTTCCAAAACCTCCTGGAACTCCAATCTTACCCCCTTTAGCCACAGGAAAAAGCAGATCTAATACGCGTATCCCTGTAATTAATGGTTCATTTGGAATTTTCCTTTCCTTAAAAGGTCGAGGTATGTTTATTGGCCATTTTTGTAACATAGAAAAAGACTTTTCTTCATTGTGAATTTTCAACCTATAGATCTCATCAATAATAGTGAATTTTCCCTCATCTACTAGGAAAGTTAATTCTCCAGAAATATTTGGAGGCACCATGATTTTATGTTCAATTACCGGCGTTTCTTGGACAGTTCCAATTACATCTCCCCCACTAACGTTACTTCCAATTCTTTTCTTTGGAGTGAAATGCCATTTCTTAGTTCTTGATAAGGATGGAATTTCTAATCCCCTTTGTAATTCTCCACTCTTATCATCATCAAAGGCTTTTTGTAAAGGTCTTTGGATTCCATCAAAAATATTTCCCAATAACCCTGGTGCTAGTTCCATTGAAAGTGGTTCTTTTAAATTGACAACTTTATCATTAATCCGTAAATTAGTAGTATTCTCAAAACACTGAGCAACTACATGATCGGAATAAATTTGAATTACTTCTCCCAAAATATTAAATTTACTAATCTTAACCAAATAATGAAGGCGCACATGTCTTTCTATGCCTTTTACTTTAATTAAAGACCCGATAATAGCTGAAATATAACCTTCCTCAGAATTGGTTTCAATATTGGATATGCTCATAAAATCTTAAATACTCTGATATTTTTTCTTTTTGGTTCTGTATAAAATTTTCAAATTCTTTTTCACTTTCCTTAATTTCTGAATCATCTACAATTTTAGAAATCTCGATTTGAATAAACGATGAATACTTATCTATAAAATTATCTATGGTATAATTATAAGAGATAACACCTCCTATAAGTGATATTTTAAAACCACCTATAAAATCATGCTGATCCTTATTGATCTCAATTGGATTCTTAAATATACCAGCAACTTTATCAAAATTTTTGATAAAATATTTATAATCCTTAAAATTTAATATTAGTTCTATACCTTGAGGTTTATCTACAGAATTTTTGAGACCATTAATAGATTTTAATAAATAGGTAATATAACCAGAATAATTCTTTTCAATTTTATCTCTAATAAGAGTAAATAGACTGTCTTTTAATTCTTTAATCAATCGATTCTTAAGAACTAAAAATTTTTCTTTCCCCTTTAAGAGTGTTGATGATAGTGATTGATTTAAGAATTGTTCATAGCTTTCTATAAGTTGATCTTTTAATCTTAATGATCTATCATAACTTCTTTCTAAATATCTTTTTTTAATTTCAGCTTTTTGAAATAACGTTTTTTGATTTAATTCTTTAATTTCTCTTTGGGCTTTATCTATTAGATAATTCCCTAAATTACCAAACTGTTTTTTAATTTCTTTTTCTTCTGAAATTTTTACTCAGCTCATTATTATGAAATAAAATTACCTATTGCGTTAATTATTTTATTTAAAATTATGCCTTCTTTCTCAATATTCGGTTGAAATATATCTGGTAAAATAAAAATAAAGGGAAATCTATTATTTTGCTTAAAATCTAATAAAAAATCAATTACATCAGGTGATAAACGTAATACTATAATTATCATACCAATTGAGGGTTTTTTTGTTAATTCTATGAATTGTTTGAGAAAATCTTCTTCATTTTCTACAACAATGCCTTCTAATCCTAGAAGTCCTAACATAGATACCATTTCTTCTTCCCCTAAAATATGAATTTTCTGAGCTACCATTAAAAATCAAATCCAATTTCTTCAATAATTAATTTTTCCAAGTCTTCTATATTTTTTTGAAATTCTGCGTCAATATTTTTAAGAGCATCATTTAGCTTTTTTTTAAAAATATTAGTTTTTCCATCAATATCTACTGCCAGATTTTCTAAAGCAGTATTAACAAGTACATTTATTTTATTGATAAAAATGTCATATTTTTTATCTTGCTCTTTTCTAAATGTTTCAATTTCTTTTAGGTTGATATTCTTAGCATTAGAGATTAAATCCTCATAAACACTTTGAATATCCATTATCCACTCAAAAAGATCCATCGTTTAACCAACAAATTTGAAAATTAATTTTTTTCCCATTTTAATAATTATCTTATTTTAATATTTTATACTTTTCATGCTCAATCTCTACAAGCCTAGGTAATATGTATAAGCGAATTTCTTTATCCTTTTTTATTAATACTTCTATAATCTTAAAAATCGCTTGATAATCGATATCATCGATCTTAACCTCAAATTTATTAAAATAATATTCTAAATATAATTTCTCAATCGACCAAATTAAATGATTTTTATCAAGATTAAATTTTTGATAAAGTGGTCTGATTTCTTTTATTTTACTTAAATATTGATTAACATTTAAGATAAAATCATCTACACTTGCCAGATTCAATAAATTTGTAAGTTTATTTTTGTCTAAAAATAAATAATTGTCAACTAAGAACTGAAGCAATAAATTTCTATCAATATTGTTTTTAATACCCCTATATATTATATTCAAATTGTAAATCTCTGATATATACTTCAGATACAAGGAAATTATAAATCTCTCTTTTTTAGCTAATATTTTTATCTCACTTTTCATATTCTCATAATAAAATAGATCTAAAAATGCTTCTAGAACAAAAATTTCGTGTGTATTTTTAAAGTAGAGGATTCCTTCCCTTATTGCTTTGTTGTATTTTGTAAATTTCATATAAAGTTGAATCTCTTCTAAAGAGGATATCTCTATTAAGTCATTAATGAATTTAGTGTTATCCAAATATTTTTCTACTAATTTATTCACTAATAATGATTTATCACTAATACTCATTCCAATGATAGTGCTTAAAATGATACGTTTGATATTCATTATCTCGTATTTTATTAGATAATTTTTCAAAAAAATTCTCATATTTCTCGGAGAAATAAGTATAATCTTTCCTATTAATTTAATATAGGTGTGAAATAGTTCTCTCTCAATTTCCTCAATTGTATAAGAACGAGGATCAAGCCCAGGATAATATATGCTTATAAATTCAATAAATTGTTTAATATCATCTATATCTTTTAATTTTTCGAGTGTTATCTCATCCATAATTAATTGTTTCAAAAAACCAATTTTGATATATGTATAGGAATAGCTCTCAACAATAACACTCGTTAAAATATCACCAAAAACGAAATTTCATATAATATATAAATAAAAAATTATCTTAAGCTGGTGGTGTTGGAATTTTAGTCCAGAGTAAAATTGCTACGATTAATCCATATACTGCTAAAGCTTCACATAACGCAACTACAAGGAATGCTTTAAAAAAAGCTTCCTCTCGTTCTGAAAGTGCACTTATCGCTGCCGTTCCTACTGTTTTTATAGCCCATGCGCTCCCTAGTACTGATGCACTTACAGAAATTGCAACTGCTATTCCTAGTGCCATAGTAGTAGCAGAATTATAGTAATCAAAAGTATCAGGAACCTGAGCAGCTACGAGAGAAATAATTCCATTGGAAGTAAAAATTATCAAGAAAATCAAAATTATTTGAAAGCTACCGAGTAATAAATAAAACTTATATTTGCCCTTCATAATCTTTCCATCTTAGTTTTTATTTAAAAAAATTATTATTTTAAATGAAAAGAATATAGTTTTGCGTATAAATGTTCTTCTTATAAACAAAAAGATAATATTCTTTATTAATTTAGGAAAGAATGATTAATGAAAAAGACATTGAATTATTTTTTATTAAAAAATGAATATTTAATTAAATTTTCAATAAAGAAAAGTCTTATTGATAGAGTAAAACTCTTATTACATCTGCGATATCATGAATTCTATCGCATAGTTGTTCCAATAATACAATACTATCTCGTAAGCGCATGAGTACTCTAATATTCAAATTCTCATTGGAATATAAATATTCTAAAAATTGTCGATATATTGTATCAACTTCATTTTCAATCTCATGAATCATTGTTGTATTGTTAAACACTACGTCTGGTTTATCCCTAAGGCTTTTAATCGTTGATTTCAAAACAGTAGCCATATTGATTATTTTATTAATTAGTTTTTCATATCTCTTAGCGATCTCCTTATTGATTTTACCCTCTAATTTAATTTTTGGCAACATATCTACAAACTCGAGAGGGTAATTAATTAAATTATCCATTTTTAGGATTAATGCTACAAAATCGCCCAAACCAGCAGTTTCTGCTTCAGAAAATTTCTGAATCAACTCAATTTTAATAGCATCTGCATCCTCTTCAGATAATTGCATTTTGCTTTTCTTCTTGTCTAGAGACGCTTTATTCTTTTCATAATCTTCAGTCCATCCGCTGTAAAAAACACCCATATCACTAAGAACAGAATATATAATTCGAGAATGTTCTATAAGCATTGAGATGATTTCTTCTTTTATCTTATTCATTAAAATTCCATTTAAATATTTAATTTACTCTTATAAATATAAAAAATTAAATCAATAAAAAATATAGTATTTAGAGAAATTTTAATATATTCTTAATTTAATTTATAAATAAAATCTAAAAGATTTTTAATAGGTCTCAGGAAAAAAATTTTTAATTGAAAATTTTACATTTTAGGTTTATAAATAACTTGAAGGTGGGAAAAGAACTTAATGAAAATAAAGAAGATACTTCGGCAATGGAAACAGTATTCAAAAATGTCTGATTTAGGAGAAATTGCTAGAAGGAAATTTTTCAATAATTGTTTTGATGGAGCCTTAACTTGTGCTGGTATTGTAAGTGGAATTTTTATTATTTTTCTGGCAGGCTCTACCAATTTTGCCCCAAAAGATGTTCTTATCACTGGTTTTGCCACAGCTCTAGCAATTGGGATTTCTGGTTTATGGGGGGCATTTCTTTCTGAAGAAGCTGAACGAAAGAAAAAAATGTTAGATATGAAAAAAGAGATGGCCATTATTGAAGAAGAAGATGTGAAAACAGATAAATTAAAAAAAAAAAAGAAAAAAGAGAAGTCATTACTAGAAAAAGCTGAAAAATTTGCAACGATTATTGCTTCTTTAGTAGATGGAGGTGCCCCAGTACTTGGAAGTTCACTTCCCTTAATTCCATTTTTCTTTGGTTTGTCTTTAGCATTTACTCATTTTATAATCTCTTATATTATACTTACCGCCTTACTTATTTACTTAGGTATATATCTAGGAAAAATATCAGGTGGTGGACGTGCTAAATATGCAATGCATTTAGTGACCGCCGGAGTTGTAACCCTACTTGTCTCTATACTACTTGGTATTTAAATCAACGGCAGATTTATCAATTTTTATTATATCATTTTTTATAATTTTTTTTTTTATAATTTTACTTGGAGTCTTTTTAGGAATAGTTTCAAAAGAATCTATTATAAAAAAATATTTCAAATGACTTTTGTCTTTTTTATAACTCTTTTAATCTCTATATTTTTGTTAGGGTAAAATATATGATAAATTTTAATTTCTGGCTTTCATTTTTCAAATTATTAAGTATATACACTATAGGATGGAGTGAAAATTGAAGATATGTGGAGTTGACATTGGTAGTCTTGAAACAAAAGTAGTGTTGCTCGACGATAAGAATGTTTTGGGTTATCGAGTAGGGCGATCTACTTATGATTTTAAACGTATAGGAAGTAATATGTTTAATGAATTGTTAGAACACCATAATTTGAAGAGAAGTGATGTATATGTTATTAGCACTGGTTACGGTAGAAATATTGTGGATTTCGCTGATGATCGTATAACAGAAATTACCGCACACGCACGTGGAGCGCAATATTTTTTTCCAGATGTAAATTCTGTTATAGATATTGGGGGTCAAGATAGCAAAGCAATAGTAATTTCTAAGAAAACTGGTAATGTTATTGACTTCCAGATGAACGATAAGTGTGCTGCTGGAACAGGTCGCTTTATTGAGGTTATGACTGGGGCTCTTGAGGTTCCTATTCAGCAAATTGGAGAATTAGCTCTTAGATCTAATAATCCCGCATCAATTAGTTCAACATGCACTGTGTTTGCTGAATCAGAAGTAATCTCTCTTTTTGCGAAGGGAACAAAAAAGGAAGATATTGCTGCGGGAATTCATAAATCTATAGCAAGAAGGGTTGCTGGGATGGCTAAACGTATAGGAGTTGCTCCTCTCTTGGTTTTTTGTGGTGGCGTTGCGAAAAATATCGCAGTCAAGAAATTTTTAGAACAAGAATTAGGATATGAGATTGTTACTCCGGTATCTAATGGAAAAAGTAATGCTCAACTTACAGGTGCGATAGGGGCAGCGCTTATTGCTCAAGACGAAAAACACAGTTAATTTCTCTAAGAATTTTTTTTGAAAATTTATATTTTAGTTTATTATAATAAA
Organism: Promethearchaeia archaeon; assembly: GCA_036478875.1. Taxonomy (GTDB): domain Archaea; phylum Asgardarchaeota; class Lokiarchaeia; order Sigyniarchaeales; family SOKP01; genus Loki-b32. The sequence continues at coordinate 64,091 of JAZGEW010000059.1, forward strand.
TTTTATGAGTAATTGACTCTTTTTTGATTAATAATTCATAGTTATAACCAATATTAAAATGGATAATTTAGAGCTTTTATCTGAATATACATTATTTTTAAGAGAGAAAAAACAAGAAGGAAAAAAAGTAATAGCGTTTATTTCTCATGATAATATTCCGGAAGAATTATTAGATGCTGCCGGATTCATTCCTTTAAGATTAATATTTGCAGGAAATGATGATTTATGTGATTCAAGCCATGATTATTTACCTTCTTCTACTTGCGCATTTGCACAATCTTGTATTGGATTATTCGCTTTAAAACCTAATCAATATAAATTTTTAGATTTGATCGATTATTTCATTGTTTCAAATCACTGTGTTTCAGATATTTGTGCCTCTGAAATAATTTCTAAATATTTTGATATTCCTCGTTTGAATTTTTATGTATCATATACCAAGAATGAGAATAGTTTAAAATATTTTAAATTAGAATTATTAGAATTAAAAAAGCAATTAGAAGAAATCAATGGTAAAGAAATTAAAGATGAAGATTTAAGAGAAAGTATCAAAAAATATAATTTCTTTAAGAAAAAATTATTAGAGTTTAGTTTTTTACACATTAAAGGATCAGAAAAGATAAAAATCCTTCAAAAAGCAATGTTATATGGTCCCTTCTTTTTACCTGAATTAGAGTCTTATTTTGAAAAGAGTCTGGATAATCAAACTCATAAGATTTTTGATTCAAAAGAAATTTTAATAACAGGTGGATCTGTCTTTATAAATGATTATTTAATTGATTTAATAGAAGAAGGAGGAGGAAATATAATTTTTTTTGACTCTTGGATAGGAAATAATTATTATTCCCAAATTATTGAAAATAACATCTTAGATTCAATAGAAAATCCTTATGATATATTAGTTCACCGTTTTAAAAATAATATTTTTGGAGATCATTCAGTTCCTAATTTTTTAGAAAACAAATTAATTCAAATTGAGAAAATTTACCAAGATCATTTAAAGAAAACAGGAAGAAAGTTAGGGATCATAAACCATATTATAAAATTCTGTGATCATATCTCTATTATGTCTTCACATTTAAAAAATAGATTACAAGAAAATGGGATTCCAGTTTTAAATTTAGAAAGAGATTATTCAAGAGCCATTCGTGGTCAGCTTACTACTAGGATAGAAGCATTCTTGGAGATGATTTGAAGAATGAGTCTTATGGCCGATGAGATAGTTAGATTTAGTTCCGTGCTGAGAATTTCGTATAATCTTTTAACAGGTAGAGATTATTTAAAAAGAAAGAAATTTCGAGAAAAAAAGAAATTAATTTCAGTAGCATTACCATTTTCTGATATAGTTTATGGATTTCCTGATTTAGTTCCTGTCTTTCCAATTAGAACACATGCTTTTAAAATGCATAAATATCTAACTTACTTAGGTTCTGCATCAAGTTTATTTGGTTGGAAAAATGTTTCCAATTTCTTGGGTTTTGTAAAAAACCTTGGTATTGGAGATGTAAGTAAAATTATTGATGAAATAATTGATAATGTAATAGATACTGTAAATGATAAATACAATGAAATGTACGACATAGGAATCGAAAGTGGTGTTCCAACTGATTTTTGTTATGGGATAAAAACTCTCTATGGAATGCATGTTTCAAAAGGAAAGAATTATGATGCTAATTTAAATTATACCATTCGATGTAGTGCTTGGAATAAATATTTAGAATCCTTAAAAACAATTGAAAATCCTGCAAAACAAATTTGGATTGATATTCCTCCCAGAAATATTGGGAATGCAACAGAATTGCTAACAGAGAATCTGTATGATGCTATTAGAGAATTAGAAAAAGTAAGTGGGAATAGCTATGATAGAAACATTCTACGGAATCATTTTCAAGTTGCTAATGATATAAGAAACGATTATAAAACTATCTTATATGAAATAAGCACATCTGATTTTTATCCTTGTAATCCTGCTACATTTAGTGAAATATTAGTGATACTAAACAATAGTTTTCAGGATTATAACTCTAATGCAAATCGATATCGGGATAATATGGCATCATTAGTAAAGGAAATGAAAGAGAGAATTAGAAATAAAATTGGTATGGATGTCAGTAATATGCCCCGAATTTTAATTACTCCTATGTTTGGAGGATGGGAACCAAAAAGTCATGAACTAATTTATGAATTAGGAGGTCGGGCATTATATGCTGATTGGGATATATTATTATTTTTAGAAGATATTCCTATTAACAAAATTTCTGATCCCGTCGAAGCCTATGCTCAATATTTAATGAATGCGACGACGAATGGAATTGGATGCGATAACGATACTTTATCAGATTCATATTTGAGGGTAACAAAAAAACTTAATGCTGATGGTCTTGTTTTTATTCAACTTTTTGGTTGCCATTCAGTATCTAATTGTTTTTCAATGTTAAAAGAAAAAATTCGTCGAGAACTTGAAATCCCTAGTATTTCTCTCACTTTCAATAAAATTGGAGAAAATGTAGAGCAAGTAAAAACTCGGCTGGGTGCCTTTATGGAAATGTTCAGATAAGCGAATTAATTTACAACTTGAACAGCTTCAGTTAAAAGAGCAGTTCTTGTGGCTATGGCAAGACTTCTTGTACTAAATTAATCTCTATTAAATTAAAATTAGGAAAAAAAAAGAAAAACATAATACTTTATGATGATAAATTATGAATGTGTATAATATCCTCAAATATTTTATTAGAATGATTGATTAATTTACAAAATAGCAAAATAATTATTTTACCTGTTTTGGAGAAAATATAAAAATGAGTATTTATGCGGATGATGTTGTAAACTTTACTTCAGTAGTAAAGATAGCATATAACTTCTTAACGGGTAGAGATTATTTACAAAAAAAGAAATCAAAAGAGAGAAAAACATTAATTTCTGTAGCATCTGGTTTTCCTGATTTGGTGTTTGCAGCAGATTCGATCCCTGTTTTTCCAATTCGTATGGAAAAGTTCAAACTGAATCTATACTTACTTGCTCTAAATTCTGCTACAAGCCTTTTTGGCTGGAATCTTACAACTAAATTAATAGGAATAGCAAGACAAGTAGATTTTTTAAAAATAGTAGATAACGTTTTAAATGATGTGATTAATTCTATCAATACAAGATATAATTTCTTACATGATTTAGCAATTCAAAAGAACGTATCAACAGAATATTGCTTTGGCGTTAAAAGCATTTATGGAATGCATGTTTCAGAAGCAAATACTTGTGATTATTCTTTAAATTTTACTATACGGTGTAGCAAATATAATAAATATCTAAAATCGCTAAGAACACTAATTCCAAATCAAATTTGGGTTGAAATTCCGTCAATGGATAAAGAAAATGAGGAAAAATCATTAGAAATCATGGTAAATAATCTAAAAAAAACGATTACAGAATTAGAAAATATCACAGGCAATGTGGTTAATGATAACAGTTTAAAAAAACAATTTCGGATTGGAAATCAGGTAAAAAGATATTATAAAACAATTATTCATGACATTAGTACATCAGATTTTTATCCTTGTAATCCTGCTACTTTTGCAGAAATCCTAGCGTTATTAACAATATCATTCCAAGATTATAATTCTAATGCTCAAAGATATTTGGAAAATATCAGCCAATTAGTAAAAGAGATGAGAGAACGAATAAATAAAGGCGTTGGAATGGACGTTTCTAACAGACCAAGAATTTTATTAACTCCAATATTCAATGGTTGGGAACCAAAAGCTCAAGAAATAATATATAATTTAGGAGGAAGAGTTATTTATTCAGATTGGGATTTACTTGGATTATTAGAAGAAATTTCTGTTTCAAAGGATTCTGATCCAATTGAAGAATATGCTCGATTCCTTTTAAATAGCTCAAAAAAAGGATTATTTTGCCTAGATAAATGCGATCTTTTAATCAATTCTTATCAAAAGTATGTTAAAAAAACCAAGGTTGATGGTTTTATAATTAATCAACTTGCTGATTGCCATATAAATTCCACATGTTATGATTTAATGAAAAATAAAATCAGAACTGAACTTAGAATACCTTCAATTGGTATCCAATTTAAAAAGATTGGTGAGAATTTGATAGAAACTAAATCTAAATTGAGTTCTTTTATGGAATTGTATAGTGGAAATTAGAGAATTACATGCCAAAAAAGTCAGATGGTTTTAGTAGGTGTTGGTCCTCTTCGTCTTTCTCCTTTTTTGCTTTTTCATGGGGATCTACCCATTCGGCTTCCCCACTAGCTGCTGCACCCCCTGGAGCTTTTAATCCAGTTGGTCTTAAATTAATACCGGCCGATATAGCTTCTGGTTGTTGGCCTACAGCAATTGGTGCCGCTGGTACATAAGTAATTCCCCCGGCTTTTAAGACTTTTAATTCACTTAATACTTTTTCTAAATTCATTGTTTGTACGCTTTTGTTCATTGTATCCATTATTTCTTTTAAGGATTTAGATGTTTCTCTTAATCCCTTTGGATTAATTCCTGTCAATAATGAATCTAAATTGGCGCTAATACTATCATTTAAATCCTTTAAGGAATCCAAGACAGTACTCCAGTGTTTATTCATTTGAGATTCAATGGCGCTTATCATTTTAATTGTTTCGTTCATAAAATTGACATGTGCTTCATATCGTTCCTCATCTTTCGCACGTAAGTCTGAAATTAGCATTATAAGTTTCCGTAATGCTTCTTTTTCTTCACTCATTTTTTACCAAA
>JAZGEW010000060.1:0-26073 GCA_036478875.1 Promethearchaeia archaeon
TTTTTTTTTAGAAAAAATAGATTATAAAAATCATTAAGGAAAAAAAAAGTATCTGTGACCCCTAAGCGCCAAAAATAGTTAAAAATTTCCTGGATTTTAATATTTTGTCTAATTATTATATTACAATGAAAAAAATTATTAACTTTATTTTCAAGCTTAGAATCATGATTAGTATTTTCACATATATCTACAAAATAAGCGAAAATCTTAATATCGTCATTAAAATCTATTTGAAAATTAAATATTATAAATCCACTTCTATCAAAATTATTAATTAAATTTAAGAAGTTTATGATAAATGAATCTCTTTTTTCAATTAATTCAAGATCAATATTATAAAAATTCAAAATCTTTAATTTTTTCTCAGTTGATATTGTAATTGCTTCAGACACTTTAGAAATAGATGTACTTGAATTTATGTCTTGGAAGAAAATTGTTAAAAAAAAATTTTCTAAAATTTTTTCTTTTAAAAATTTGATAGGATTTTCAATTTCTGTTAAAAATTGCTTAATAATATTAAAGCTTTTAATTATATTTTCTTTCTTGTAATCCTCAAAATTCAAAAGTAAGATTTTTTCGCTTTTCTCGTTAGTACATATTTGAATAGAAAAATAATGAATTACTCGCTTTCTCAAAAAATCATTTAAGATAGGCTCTACTGATTTAAAATTTAAATATTCAAAAATTGCAAATGCAATTATTCTATTTTTTTTTTTAAAACTCTTGTAGTAGATTAAATAGTCTTCAATAAAATATGAGAAAAGTTTGTACTTACCTTTTTTAACCATTTCATTAATATTTTTAACAAAATTTATAAAAACATAAATTTTTTTTACTTATTAGAAAGTTAAAAAAATCTATAAAATTCGATTTTTTTGTAAGATTTCAAATCTAATTTAATTGTAGTTCTAATTCTTTAAAAAAAAACTTAAAACCTCATCCATGTTATAATTAATTAATTTTCTATTTATGGTAATAGATTTGCTAAAATCAATAAAAGATTTTTTTTTTAGTTTAAAACCAGATATAGTAATTCAAGCCCCAGCACGAATAAATCTAATCAATCCATTAGATGCCGTAGAGGGTGATTATTGGATGCCTTCTGTAGCCATTAATGGTTTGAATAATCCTCTATCTGCTTTTTTTTATATAAAAAAAATTGAAAAGGAAAGTCAATTAAAAGTATTTACTGTAAAAAAGTTAAAATATCGATATTCATTGGACGTAATTTATGAAGATTTTCTTTCAAAAAATAGAAATGATATCAGAAATAAACTTAAAGGCCAAAATAAACTAATTTACGCTAGTATTTATAGATTTATTAAAATGAATTCGCATTTTGAGGAAATTTTCTTAAATTCAAATATTGAAATTGGATTATTAACAACGATACCTAAACAAAGTGGGTTAGGTGGGAGCGCTGCTATAATAATTGCAGTTCTCTTTGGATTCGCAAAGTATTTTGATTTGTATAATAACTTTGAAAAATTAAACCAAAACGAATTCCCAATAAATAAAGACATTATAGCAGAAATGGCAACCAAAACTGAAGATGAGGATTTAAAAATTACTTCGGGTTATGGTGATAGATATGTAATAAGCAGAGGAGGTTTAAGTTTTTGTTCTTATTATGGTAAGCTTTACCATAAAGACATTGCAAAAGAACCCTTAGCAATCTATGATAGAATCAATGAAGTATATGAATTGGATAACCTCCCTTTAATAGTTTGCTATTCAGGAGTATACCATGAAAGTGGTGATATACATGGAAAATTAAGGAAAATATACTTACAGAAAAATCCGCTTATTTTGAATAATTATAAAGAATTAGCAAAAATATCTTGGCAATCTAGATTTGCAATAATGAGGCGTGACTGGAGACTCCTAGGAAAATATTTTAAGGAGAATACGAGAATTATGAACCAAGTTATGAAAGAAGCGGGATATAAATATGGAATTGGATTAGTTAATAATATTTTGATTAAAATTATTGAAGGATATCCCGATGTTTATGCCGCCAAATTAACTGGTGCTGGAGGGGGAGGTTCCGTTTTTGCGTTAGTGAATCCAAATCGAATAGAGACCGTTCTATGTTATTGGCGTAGTAAATTAAATGAAATTATCAACAATAAAGAACTATTTACTTCAATGTTTCCCTCTTATCCTTTAGAAATAACAAATGCTTTAAAAAAAACCCAATTTTTTCGAATTAAAATTGATAAAGATGGAGTGAAAAAGTTATAATTCTTTTGGTAATTATATACTTAAAAACATTGGAGATTTAACATGAGTAAATTCGAAAGATATAAACAAAAAACTGAAACCTATGTTTATCCACATAAGCATTGTAAAAAATGTGGAGAAATGATTTCTGAAGCCTTTACATATTGTCCAGAGTGTTATAAAAACATTAAAGAAAAGAAAAAAAGAAAATTATTCAGCAGGAAAGTTCAAAAGAGTGAACAAGAAAAAATGGCTGAGAAACCATTTGATCCTGAAGGAAGAGAAAACTCATGATTAATAACTTCATTTTTCTATGTATACTACTTTAAGAATTTAAATATTAAATCTCTTCAATAACCAATCTTTATCTAACAAGGAAAGAAATGATCCCAATCGTGGACCACTTTTTTTACCTAAGATAATTTGATAGATAGTTTCAAATAACTTTCTTGGAGGGATATCAGCATCTTTTTTTGCTATAGTAAAAATCTTATTTTGAATAGAATCAGCATCTAAATCATCAATCTTTTCTAAATATTCCTTTAGTAGTTGTACTCCTTTAATTTGTTTTTCATCCATGTTTTCTATCAATTTATTATCAATTTCGTGAGGGATAGTAAAGATTTCCACCTTTCTTATAATTTCCCCTTTAACTTTTGGATCATTCTCATTTTCTATGATTTTATTTACTTCTTCGAGCCAATTTTTTGTTTGGATAAGAAGTATCTCAAATTCGTGTTTAGTAATTATGTTTTCAAAGTTGTTATTTTCCATGAAGATTTTTACTTTCTCGTAGAGTTTATCTATACTTAAAATATTTTGAACTTGTGTTAAAAAAGTTAGAAGTTTCAAAGGTAATTGTTTTAATTTTATTTCAGGAATATCAGTTATTTGAGTTAAGCGAAAAATATAATTAAAAAACATATTCTCCTCAGAATTTTCTGTTTTTTCTATATTATAGTAAATATTTTCCATTCTTTCATAATAATCATAATACTGGGAGATCTCTTCGATCCTAAATGTTATGTGTTTAATCGGGTTGGTTCTTAAAATTATTGTTCTATAAATCCTTGGATCTGCTATTTCTAGATATTTCTTTGGGGTAAAAATATGACCTTTAGAAGTTCCCATATCTTGATCACCTAATCTTAACCATTCATAAGGAACTTTAACTGGTCCTACATAACCAAATAACTCTTGACATAATTCAATCCCTGTATCATAAGCTCCACCTTTAACACTATGATCCTTCCCTGCGGGTTCACAACTGGTTTTATATAAAGCCCATTTTGCAGGCCAATCTACACGCCAATTTAATTTTAATCTTCCACTCCAAATAGAAAGCTTTCCGGTATGCCCACATGCCTCACATACATATGAAACAGCCTCTTTATCACCAAAATATTCTTTTACTCTATTTGGTTTAATAGATTCTTCATTATCGCGATGTTGAATTCTATTACATTTTTCACATATAGCCATCACTGGCATCCAATCTTTTTGCATTTCTATAAATTCTCCTTTATCTTCTTCTCTTAGTGTAGGAACTATATATTTTCTCAAGATTTTCTTAATTTTATTTGTATTTTCAAGGGCAATTTTTATTTTTTCCTGCATTTTTTTTGTTTTATATAACTCATGAGTCCAAATTATTGTTATTTGAATCCCAAAGTCAGGAAACACGTCTATTAATTCATTGCCAAAATGATGAGCATAACTCTCACAATTGCAATCTTCATAAGGGCATGGTATCATAGCAAAAGGTTTTCCAATGTTTTTTTTTTGGAATTTTTCTGAAATATATCCGGGAAATCGTTTAGCCGCATCTAAACTGTCGAAAAACAATAAATTATTAACCTTATTACCTTTTTCCTCAAATATTCTTCTTAACGCATCACAAATTATAATTTCACGTAATATTCCTAAATGGATATGCCCTGACGGAGTCTTACCTGTAGAAAGTGTTATTTCAATAGGTTTACGCGAGTTAATTTCTTCAACAATTTCGTCTAACCAATGAACTGGAAAATCCTCACTCAAATTATCTTCACTACTTAGCTTTTTCTTTAATGGAGTAATATTCTGTATTACAAAAATTTTTCTATTATGTATAATAGTATATTTAACGTAAGTAAATTATATTTATCATTTTTGCTTTTAAATTATAGTGAGCTATATAATGCGAATTGCTGTTTTAAATAAGGATTTTTGTAAACCTGATAAATGTAGTCCTTTTGGAGAAAAACCGTGTATAAAATATTGCCCTAGAGTGAGAACGGGAGACAAAACAATAGTTTTAAGTCCTGATGAGAAGTATGTAATAATTACGGAGAATTTATGTTCTGGAGAAGGTATATGTATTAAGAAATGTCCATTTAAAGCAATTAGTATTGTAAATTTACCTGATCCATTGGAGAATCAAATTACATATCGATATGGCCAAGATCAATTCTCATTATTTCGTATGGCAATACCTAAAAAAGGAAAAGTACTTGGATTAATAGGACAAAATGGAATAGGAAAAAGTACATTATTAAAATTATTATCTAATGAATTAACTATAAATTTTGGAAAATTTGGTGATGAATCTCTAGATTGGAAAGAAATAATTGAATACTTTAAAGGTTCTGAATTACACCAATACTTTATTGAACTCAAAGAGGCGAAAGCTAAGATTATTCATAAACCTCAAAATATTACTGTGATCCCAAAATTTGTATCAGGAAAAGTATACGATCTTTTAAATAGAAATGATGTAGGAGAACAACTAGATCAGATTTCGGAGAAATTAAATCTTACTGAAATCTTAGATAGAGAAATAAAGGTATTATCGGGAGGGGAATTGCAAAGAGTGGCTATTGCTGCTGCTTATCTTAAAAATGGGGATATATATTTATTTGACGAGCCAAGTTCATATTTGGATGTAAGTGAACGAATCAATATGGCAAAGCTAATTCGTGCTTTATCAGAAAAGAATAAAACTGTAATTGTGGTTGAACATGATTTAGCAATTTTAGATTACCTTAGTGATTATGTTTCAATTTTATATGGTCAACCTGGTGTTTATGGAATTGTTTCTCACCCTCAAGGTGTTAGAGTTGGTATTAATATATATTTAAATGGATATATTAAAGATGAAAATGTAAGATTTAGGGAAGCTCCTATTATATTTCATGAACGTCCACCTCAAGAATCTTTATTTGATTCTGGGGAGGTAATTTTTTCTTATGAGGATTTTGAAACTTCATTGGGGAATTTTCATTTAACTGGTTCTGGGAGTGAAATCCATGCTGGTGAAATTATAGGAATTTTAGGGCCAAATGGAATTGGTAAAACTACATTTATAAATTCAATTGCAGACGTAATTAATACTGAAACTAGAGATTTTGAGGAAAAAATAGAGGGAAACATGGAATATGATTCTCAAAAATTGAAAGTAGTTATAAAATCTCAATATATTAAAATTGAAGCTGAAGGATTTGTATTTGATCTCATTAATCAAATTAAATTAGCCCCACATCTAAGTCAATCATATAAAAAGAGATTGATAAATACCTTAAAGCTCGAAAATATAAGGGAACGGAGATTTTCTGAATTAAGTGGAGGAGAATTACAGAGAATAGCCATTGCTAGATGTCTTTCGGAAGAGGCTGATATATATTTATTAGATGAGCCTTCAGCATTTTTAGATATCGAAATGAGACTACAAGTAGCCCAATTATTGAGAAAATCTATTGAAGAGTTAAAAAAATCCTGCTTTGTAGTAGAACATGATATTATAACACAGGATTTTATAGCTGATTCAATATTAGTTTTTGAGGGGATCCCTGGTCTAGAAGGTAAGGCAACTCATCCTCAAAATTTAAGGGATGGATTTAATTCGTTTCTTAAAATAATGGAAATAACATTTAGGAGAGATCCTACTACTAAGAGACCGCGTGTAAATAAATTAGGAAGTAATAAAGATATTTATCAAAAAAGGATAAACGAATATTATTATATACCAAAATTGAAAAGCTTGTTTTAAAACCTTTTTAAATTATTTTATATTCATAAAACTCTTTTGATACTCCATTATTTCGATTGGAAATTTTAAGACTTTTAGATTAATCTGGGAAAAAATTTTTATTAAAAAGGAAATAGATCTATTTATATATTTTCTTGGTATATTTAACTGGGCCTTATTTCAAAATTTATAAAAAATATTTTATTTACCATATTTTAAAATAAAATCTACAATGGAAATCTAAGGGTATCTATCAATATTAATACATTATTAATAATTCTATTTATACAACAAAAAAAATAATAAAAAAGATGGATTTAATCTTTAAATTTCCAAAATACAAGAGGTCGTCCTCTTCCTCCATTGTTACGGGAAAATTTCTCAATTAATTTTCTTTTTTGGAGTTTAACTAGATTGTCATATATAGTCGTTCTTGGAGTTTTTAATTCTTTTACTAAATCTCTCCTAGTTAAGGGACCAACTTCTTTTAGAGCTTTAATTAAATTAAATTGAATTGGTGATAGGTATTCTTTTTGGTTAGGATAATTTTCAATTGATAGAATATTTCCCATTTTTAATTTCTCCATGTTCAATTTGATTTTAAAAACGACATTTTTTCGACTCTTTAAAGTTTAAAGGGAAAAATTTTGTTCTTATGATCTAATAAAGTCAATTGATATATAAATGATGCTTATTTATGTATTATTATCATCAATCAGCATAAGATTTAAAAATGAAAATTTTCCTATAAATAATGTAGAATTATTTTTTTCAATCAGAAAATGACTGATACAGCAAGAACAACAGTTACTCTAAACAAAAGTTATATGAAGTTAATTGATGAATTAGTAGATGTTTTTGGGGCCACAAAAGCCCAAGTAATCAGCAATATTGTAGAATATTTCTTTAATGATAGTAAAAATGATCCACTCTTAGAGAAATTAAGAGCTAGGAAAAGAAAAGTAAAACCTCCAGAAATAATGGATCTTGATAATAGAATAAGAAAATATCTAAAAAGAGCAGATAAAATACCATTTAACATATTTGTTGATCATTTAAAGTTAGATACTGAATTTGTAATAAATAATCTTGATGATTGGGGTGAAAAATATGATTTTATGTTTATTGATAATAAGATTATTAAAACTTAGTAAAAGTTATTATTTGAATTTATTATATCGAAAGATCATTTAAATACTTCAAAAAAATCATTTGATAATCCAACTGTCCAATCTAACATTGAAGTAATTACACTAATAATGATAAAAAAAATGAATAAAGCAAAACCTACTAAAAGGGCATATTCTACAATATTACCCCCATATTCATCTCTGAAGAATTCTCTAATTTTAGAACTAAATTTCTTAAAAAAGCCTTTTAGATTCATTTCAATTTTAATTTTCAAAATATTCTTATAAACTAAACAATTTTTGAATTAAATTAGATTTTAAAAGAGGATTTAAAATTTTAATACTTTAAAGATATTATTGAGTTCTTCTTCAGAAGTTTGAGTTTTTGGAATTTTTATCCGAAATTTTTCATCATTGTAGGTTCTTGGGATAATATGAACATGAAAATGTTTTATTACCTGACCAGCAGCGACAAAATTGTTTTGAAGTATATTATAACCATCAATTTTTAGCTTTTGATGAATTCTTATAGACAATTGCTTTACTACCTTATGCAGTTCAGCAAGCTCATAATCAGGTACATCTTCTAAATTTGAATAATGAGTTTTTGGTATGACGATTGTATGTCCCTTAGAAATAGGAGAAATGTCTAAAAATGCAATGTCTAAGTCATTTTCAAATATAATCCTTGAGGGAATCTCTCTATCCGTTATTTTACAAAAAATGCAATTTTTTTCTTTCATTTCTTTACAATCCATTTTGATTTTAATATACTTTTGATTTAATATGTATATTTTAATTTCAAATTAAAAAACCTTTACTCAGTTCTATCATATTAAAATAAATAGATTTTACATAATAGTGATTTTACAGAGTGATTTAAATGTTACTTCAAGAAATAACAGCGATTATAACAAACAAATTATCTCCCAAAGCATTTAAAATAAATTCTGAAACATATGGACTACATTATGGCCAGAATAGGAGCAATAAATTAATAAAGAAAGGAATGCTAACAATAGATTTAACTTTAGAAGCGATACATTATGCTTTAAAACAGAAAGTTAATTTAATAATATCTTATCACAGTTTAATTAACAAACCACTAAAAAAATTCAATCAAAACATTATAAATAAATTATCATTACTCTCTAAGTATCCAATTTCAATATTTGTATTGAACTCTACATTTATATCAGCTGAAGAAGGCATTTCTGATACAATAGCAAATGCTCTGTATTTAAAAATAGACACTACATTTGAAATAAAGAATGAAGATGGTATAAAAATTCCTATTGGGAGAATTTGTTCTCCTTTAAACTACTTAAATGAGAAAAAATCTTTTATATTAGAAAGTTTAATAAATCGGATAAAAACAAATTTAAATTTACCTTGTGTTTCATATGTAGGAGATCTTAAAAAATCAATTAAAAAAATATGTATCATTGGTGGAGACATGTCAAAAACAAATTATATTAAGAAAGCTATGAACATGGGATGTGATTGTTATATTTCAGGAAAATTTAATTATTTTGATGCTGTTTTTGCTAGAGATATTGGACTCAATTTAATAGAAGCATCTCATTATGAGAACATTCTATTAGCGATGAAAAAATTTTGTAATCTCTTGAGTTTAGAGTTTCCTGAAGTTGAATTCTTTTTATTTGAATCAAAGAATCCAATTAAAACGTATATTTAATAGAGTTAATAAAAGTTTATATTTTTTCAGATATAATTTGAATTTATAAAGTTTTTATTTTAACAGCTTTTAATAAAAAAAGTAAGTGAAATTAATATGCCCATAATAGAGTATAATGGAAAAAAACCAGAAATAAGCTCAAATAGTTATGTCTCACCAATGGCTACACTAATTGGAGATATTCGTATTAATGATAATGTAATAATTTGGCCTGGATCAATCATTCGAGCAGAAAATTCCCCGATTAATATTGGCGAATTTACAACGATTTTTGATGGAGTTATCTTGTTTACACGATCACAAAAGAGTTCAATAAATATTGGGAGATATTGTATAATAGAATCTGGAGCTACACTGCTAGGATGCTTTTTAGAAGATTATGTTCAAATAAAAGAAGGTTCATTAATTTATGAGGAAGCTTCTATTGGGGAAGGAGCAATAATCTTGAACCAAAGTCAAGTTCCCCCGGGATTAACTATTCCCGCACGAGCTGTGATGAGAGGAATTCCTGTTGAACCAGTAAGAGAACAAACTCGAAATGACATGTTAAAACAGAAGGAGACAGCAGAAAATTATTCTCAACTCTTCATTAAAATCAAAGATCAATTGCCTCATGCTCAAAGTTATTTACTAACTTTACCAGATTTTATCAAACTAATGTTAAAAAAAGAAGATTAAAAAAAAATTTTGATTAAACCATAATATTTAACATTTTTACAAGTTCTTTATATCGTGAGCGAAGAGTTACTTCAGTTACTCCAACTAAATTTGCAATATCTTTCTGTGAAATCTTTTTATCTTTCTTTTTACAAACTAGATACAATGCTCCTGCACATAAACCTTTTGGATCTTTACCGCTTGTGGAGAATTTAGAAGTAAAATTTTGCAATATCCTAATTGTTGTGTTTTCCGCATCTGCATCTAACTCCAATTCTGCTATAAATCTTGGAATAAGAGAGATGGGATCTGTTGAAGGGACTTTTAAATTTAATTCTCTAATCAGTGTTCTATAACATCGTCTTACATTTTTCGCACTAATAGAGGTCTGATCCAAAATCTCTTGTAAAGTTCGTGGGATTTTTCTTTCTCTACAAGCAAAATATAAGCATGCCGCAACCATCCCATTTATGGATCTGCCTCGGAGTAGTTTCTTTTTAAATGCTTCGATATATAATCTTATTGCCGCTTTTTTAACATGATTTGGCAAATTCATATTGCTCCCGATCCTCTTTAATTCGGTTGTTGCAATAAGCATATTACGTTTATCCCAAGTCATGCGAGAATTCCATTTTGCCGCCCTTTTCAGATCGGGACTTTTAATATTTGATTTATCTATAATCGTACTTAAGCCCATATCTGGTAATAAGATTGAAATTGGAGATCCTGTTCTTTCTCTAGATTCTTTTTCCTGTTTGGTAAAAGCTCTTTTACCACTATGAGAAATATCAACAATTCGCTCACTTATTACTAAACCACACTGTCCACATACTGTTTCTCCCTTCTCATGAAGTAAAATAATCTTGCCACCACATTCTGGGCATAAATCTGAAAAATTACTTAAATCTGATTCAACTTCCATAATACTAACCCAATATTATTTTTAAAACTATAAATATAACAATTATCTTACTAACGAATATTTCCAAGTAACAATTAACCCGTGTAGCGAATAAAATATTGTTTTGGAACTAAATGTGACTGAATCTAATATATTCTAGATGCATAATCAATATTATATTATATTATATAAATGTTTCGCTCAAGATGTGATGGTATATCGATAAGAAAATTCTTATTTATGAGATTTAATGGTCAAAGAAAAAATGGAAGAAATGTATTGAAACCAAATAAAATTCCTCCTGTAATACCAAAAATTAAAAATATCATAGTGTTCTTTGGATTATTAATTATGCGGTTGTTATTAATAAGATAATAGAGACTTAATAATATATCCAATATCGAAGTCAATGAAATATATGAAAAACAATAATAAATCGTCTTTTCATGTGGAAATTGAGAGGCCCTAATATCCATTATCCCATTCAGATAAAAAGGATCTATTCCACTAAATGTAATAAAATTAAATATTAAGCGATCAGGTAAAGGTTCTAATATAATCAGCAGAAAATAGGTGAGATAATCAAATAAAATTCCAAAACCTAAAGCAATATAACAACAACCTAAAATTAATCGGGGTTTCATCAAATAATCCTCTTTGTCTTCCGTGTTAGCTGATCTAGATTGGCTATAGACCCCCCTTAATTTTAATAGCGTAAATATTCCAATGGTTAATATTATAAAAACAAAAATATATTTCAAGTATCCACAAAAAATTAAGAAAAAATTGTTAAAAGCAACACACCAGTTTTCCAAACCTCCAATTATATCTTTGAACACATCCTCTACTGACAGAAAATTCTTATTGATTTGTCCAAAAAGAACCATAACACAATATTATTCAAAATTGCGTATTTAAAGTCTACAAAATCTTTAATGCTTGTTTAAGTAATTTTTTCACACTCTTGATTTATGACTTTCATTGTAGCATTAAAATCTGCCCACCAATCCTGACCCTGCTGACTAACCAAAATTGGATCCAATTTACGAGTGTCTAAACATCTAATCTCTTCTTTATGGGCTTTTATTTTACCTTTCCATATTTGAGAGATAATATTTGTTAAATTTATTTTCACTTTTTTGATTAATTCCTCGTACGGAACTGAAACGTCTTCTGTCTTTTGTAGTCTCTGAAGTTGGTCAAATTTTACCTTTTCCTTTGCTCTATTTAAATCACCACAACTGATTTTAATCGAAAAAGGCTCCTCTTTCCCGTATCTGCAAAACTGCTGGATATCACACAAAGAGCAATAATTTTCAAAACTCATTGTATAATCCTCAAGACCAACTATAGAATAATTTAAAATTTTTGGCATTTT
This sequence comes from Promethearchaeia archaeon, assembly GCA_036478875.1. Taxonomy (GTDB): domain Archaea; phylum Asgardarchaeota; class Lokiarchaeia; order Sigyniarchaeales; family SOKP01; genus Loki-b32. The sequence goes on from JAZGEW010000060.1 coordinate 11,995, forward strand.
TCTTCTTATGTTAATTAATTATAAAATTCATCTTTTTACCTATTATATTTTAGCTAATTTGATTTTTTATTATAGAATAGATTTTTCAAATTATCTACTAATTTTCACTAATTATAAAATCAGTTTCAATATACTTTTTGTTCTCTTTAAATAATTCGTATCTAACTATAAAGTGTATTATGTTTAAGTCAAAAAGCCTTGAATCTAAATGTTATTTTAATGTAAACTACGTCTCGTACGTATTCATTTATTTAGTTTATTCATCCATTTTTGTCTTTCTTAATAATTATTTTCCAATTCTTTTCTTTGAAGTATTAGATATTAATCGGATTATACTTGCGTTTATCCAATTTCTTGCTTATTCTATTTTATTGTTACGTCCTGCTTTTGCGGCAATAACAGATAAATATAGAATTAACGGTTATCAACGAAAATATTACATTATATTTTCAGGTTATTTATTGGTGGTTATCTATATCTTTATGGGATTTACTTTTAGCAATATTTTGATATTTGGAGTTTTTTTATTTTTAGTTTTTCTCTCGAGTACTATGTTAGATGTGTCTACAAAATCATTAATTATTGATATTTCACCAACTAATGTAAATAAGAAACGTGCTTTTTTTTTCATAACGGTTGGTGATTCTTTAGGAAGAGCTTTCCCTTTTTTTCTATATTTCTTATTCATAAATGATATTTATTCAATTAATTCTTGGACAATCCTTTTTTTTTGTAGTTATGTGTTTGTATTGCCTCTACTAGGATTTTTACCTTTTATTAATGAGAATATTCAAAAAAAATCTCAAATAATCCAAAATTTGGAAAGCTCAACATGTGATAACTCAAAAAAACAGAATCCTTATCCAAATTCTAAAATTTTGTTTATTTTACTTTGCTTATTTGTATTTTTTGCTTTCAGTGATGTAATCTTTATCTATCCTTTTTTCCCATACATGTTAACTAAATTTGGAATCAATAATTTCAATCTTTTTAATTTCTTACTAATATTTTACTTCCTTTTAAGTATTTTAACCACTTCAATTGGAACTTTCTTAATAAAAAAAACTAAACCTAAAAAAATGATCTTAATTTTAATTCCCGTGATTGGAATTGTTTATATCTTATATACAACTGTGAATTTTACACTGTTTATTTTTCTGTATTTTATAGGAAGTGCCTTATCAGTTATTACAAATCTTAATATTTCCGTGTTTATCATGAAATTTAAGAAAGGAGACAGGACAATATATTTTCATTTAATCGCAACATTCAAGAATTTAGCTTTCTTCATTTTTATTCCAATGGGAACGTTTCTTTCTAGTATCATCACTACAGAATCCCTTTTTATTATTGGAGCTGTATTACTTAATCTTTCTCTAATTCCATTAATTCTTATTAAAAATTGATTAAAATTTTAAAAGATTTGAAAAACTCCTTTTAATATTTCATGATTTTGAACTTTCTAATTTTATAATAGATAAAAAATAGAAATTGTACTTTCATCTGAATTTATAAAAATATATTAAATTTGAGGTAATCTATATATAAAAAATTCCCGATTTTAGATTTCCTCTTATGTGGAGTTTAAATAAAAATTTTTTAAACTATAATTAGCCGAGTGAAAAATTCGGAAAAATTTCCACCCGTAATACTAATCTAATTAAATAAATCAAATTTGGGGATAATAAAGTGCCAAGCTCTGGAACAGTCCAACCATCGGCATAGTTCCACTAATGCCGAATATATTTTCTTTTCCCTCCTTTTTTTGCTAGAAATATTATTCAATAGAAATTATGAAATCTCATAATTTAAAAGGCTAGAGTTAATTCAATAACTTCCTTTTTAAAATCGAATTTATTTAATTTTTTATAAAAAGTCTTAAAACTTCTTTATTCTACTATTTAATATTTCCTTAATTCATCTTTTGGGAATAGATCAGGATAAATTTTATTAAACTTGCCATCAAATAACTTATAATTCATCCAGATCTTATCCTTATTATTCCAAATTAAATTCTTTAAAGGATTGTAAGATTTCAAAAAATCTAAACTATTATAAATTGATTTTAGCAAATTTTTTCCATTAACTAAATCATTTAATATTACGTAATGTTCGATTTTAAGATATTCAAATATTAAATCAAATAACCCTTCAAATTCATCAAGTTGACAATCTGGAAGATGAAGCTTAATCATTAATCCATTTTCAAATTTAACTTCTTTAGTGAACCCATGAATGTAATATTCTCCTTCAATTTCATAGATAAATCCGATATTAAAAAAGCTAAAAATCCTTAATAATTTTTCATTTTGCTCTTTTTTTACGTCAGGCAAAATAATATAAATTTTTTTAATTAGATCCAAATTTTTTGGGGATATGTAAGGAAAAATCAAATTTTTTTCAAGTAGTTCAAGAATTTGATGTACTACATTATATTTTGTTGCCAAATACGATTTTATATCGCTAGACTTCCAGCTATATAACTTACTTAATGCTTTATATTCCGTAGAGTCCGGAGAAAAATACTCTGAAACGTTTAAATCCCCGATATTTATTTCTTTTAGTTTAGGAATGGGACTAATATAACCAGGATCAAACAAAACTTTCTGAAAATAGGCTCTAAATCTATTGAAATCCAGGTCCCATCCAAGTGTACTAAGATTGCGTTCAAAATGAAAAAGCTGATATACTTTTTTGATGAAGAATACACAGTATTCCCTAATCACTTTTTTTGACTTGATTAACCAGTTTAATAATTTATCATTCGGATTTCGATATGGCCACAAGAAATTTATTAAAAAATTGTTTGAGTTATCTATCCTTGCGGGAAATTTAATTTTCTGAAATGAGTTATGTAAGAAATGTTTAAAATCAATAACATTTAAATCTAACGGGTAAAAATAGAGAAAATATTGTCCAAATCCAAAGCACTGAAATACAGGAATAAATTTTATAGTATTTACATAATTATTATAAAAATATTCTTTTTTTATATCTTTAAAAGTATCTACATCTTTTAAATTATCTATTAGGTTGTTATGAAACTCTAATAACCGATTTAAACTTTTTAAGTTGAAATCAATATGTTCTTTTGAAATTCGATTTTCAGAGTAAGATATTAGATGAGAAATTTTTTGTTTTTCCCAATGATCTTGTATATTATTACTAGGTAATTCTTTAATTGGTGTAATGTTTATATCAAATTTTTTTCTTAAATGAAGATAAAACTGCTCAAATAAATCTTTAGTATAGAAAAATTCTTCCCGTTCTAGGTCGTAAAAATTTTTTAATGAAAAACTTGGTTGAGAAAAGCTAGTATAATAAATCTTTACAAAGATAATGTTGTTTGTAAAGATTTTATTGAGTATTGAAATTAAAATGCGGTTCTCCTTATTACTTAAATATGAACTTTGAAGTTCGAAATGGATATAATTTTCATGAGTCATATGATCTGATAAATTTGTTATTAAAACTCTTGGGAAGAACCATTTTATTTTTTCAATTGCTTCTTTTGTGTAGATCGTATTTTTTAGGATAGATATGATATACAATTTTATTCTAGGGATTGAAAGTGAGTTGTGTAAGAAGGGTTTAATTATTGGTGGTTCATTATTTAAATAATCATCTAATTTCTGATTTATCAATTTATGAGTGATTTCCTTAGTATTATACCGTTCATATTCACATTCTAGCTTTTCTTCTTTGGTAGTATATATTTTTTGAATTAGGCTTTCATTAGTAATAATAGATTTGATCTTCTCTAAGTTAAATATCTTGAGATCATAAAATGAATTGAATAACTTGCTAATTTTGCTGTATTCCTTAAACTTTTCTTCAAAAATACCGATAGATCTAAAATATAAAGAGATAACCCGTCGAATTGTATTCTTATGAAGTTTATTTATAATTATATTATTTTCAATTGTTTTAGAAATGCCTTGTCTTTTAAGAAATTCTTGAAATTGGAAATAATTGGTAATAGAAGAATTATTTGATAAAATGTTATTAACTAATTCATATATCTTGATATAGTTATCGATCATCTGTTTAACATAAAAAAAACCGAAATTTTTGTTATTATCAATTAACTCTAGGATTATACTTCTAAGACTTAATGAATCATGGATTTTGCTCAGATTTTTCTTAACATCTTCAATTAATTTGCGTTGACTCTCAATTTCATTTACCAGATTTTCCTTTAATTTAGTTAATGTCTCTGATTTTCTTTCAAATCCTAGATGTGTTATTGAATAACCATAAATCCTATCAATTAACAACCAATCTAGGAGAGTAAGACTTGATTTGAGTTTTCCATCCCCATATTCAAATTTATGTTCAAACTCAAACTCTTTATTATAATATTGTTTATTTGGATTGAGTAGAGGGGCTCTGTTACTTATAAAAGAGTTGAGATTTGTAGAAATACTTGGATTAGAGATTAAATATATCTTCTTATCTATAAGATATCCCTTTTTCTCCAATCTTTCAAGAAACCTAATTAAATCTTTCAAATAAACTTCGGGAAGTAGAAAATACCCGGAAATGTTTAATCCAAAATCATTTTTCGAAATATATGGCAACAAAAAGAAAGGTAATTGATTGATTATTTTACGAATCTTCGCGTTTCCTATTATCGGATGGAACGTCATGAAACAACAGGTCGATATTATCCCTAAAGCGGGCCAATTTATTTTATAGCTAGGAGCAACTGTGCTAAAATCTCTTATCCATTGCATATTCTCCGTAAACCTTCTCAGACTCATATTGGTTTGGAATACGCCCTTCTCTTGAAGTATCTTAAAGTACTCCTGATAATCTAACAATGACCGATAACTCTTCACTTCATAAAATATTTTAGTGATAATACTTATTGTCTCTAAGATATCTTCAGGGTATTTGCTGTATCTACGTTCATAATCTTCAAAAAATAGATCATAAAAACTTTTGTCTCCATAAAAACCATCTTTATAATCTTCAAGTAATTGAATATTATTCCGTATGTAATAGGAGAAGAAAAATTGAAATGGGCTAGGGCGATCTTCTGTACTTTCTTGTCTTAGGAATCCTTCTAGCCTATCAAACTCATCCTTCATAAACTCATAGTTCATTATCACGTCTCTTTTAATCTCCTTCCAATCCTTAATATACACAGCTTTCTGAAGGTCGCTCTCTACTTTTTGATTTATTATAATATTTACAAGATGATTTTCTTGTAGGATGGTAGGAACAAAATATTTATAGGCTTCCCTTAATAAAATTATACGTACAAATTCACTTTGACTAGTTAAGATTGAAATTGTTAGTAAATTGTTTTTTTGAGATTTTTTTACGCCAAAATTAATAAAATCATTCTCTAATTTGTCGTATGTTTTAGTATAATTGAGCTTAATATCCTTAAAGATTAAATCGAAGTTTAAGTATAATTTAATCTCTTGAAGTAGATTTTCAAAAATAATATCTAAATTATCTAAAATCTTATCAATTGGAGTTTTTACTAGGAGCTCTATGTTTTGTATATGCATTTACCCTTAATTGACAAATATTTTCTTATTTATTAAAGCTAGATCTATAAAAATATTTGGTAAGCTGGTTTTTAATATTTTTGAATTAAAAAAGCCCCTAATAATTTTTCTTCATATTTTTGAATTAATGAGATGTTATAATTTCTATTGAATAATATTTCTAACAAAAAAAAGAAGGAAAAGAAAATATTTTGTGCATAACAAAACTATGCACGTGGGTCAACTACTCCAGAAGCTGTCACCTTATAATCCACAAATGTGGTTTAATTAATTATATTAGTATTACGGGTGGAAATTTTTCCGAATTTTTCACTCGGCTAATTATTGTTTAAAATTTTTTATTTAAACTCCATATAAGAGGCGACCAAAAATCGGGGATTTTTAATACAAAGATATTCTAAACTAAAGTTGTAATTAATTCATGAAAAGCATTTATCAATCATAATAAAATTTAAACATAATCTAAGATATTTTAATAAGTATAAGATATTATATATCTAAACTAAGGACCTATAGCCTAGCCTGGATAGGGCGTCGGACTTCTAATCCGAAAGTCGCAGGTTCGAATCCTGCTAGGTCCGCTCTTATTTTGAAACTTTTATTTTTAAATCTACAACGACTAACTCAGATTTCGGCGAGTAATGCTTTACAATTTTAGAATTAATAATAGACTCAATTTCCCAATTAAGACGAGTTAGTTCGGCCTTAAGATTCTTTAAAGTTTTTTCTATAGGATTTGGTTTTTCTGAGAATTGATAAAAGTGTAAAATCCCCCCAAAATCTTTCATTAAATAGCAAGCTACATCAATGAACTTGATTGAGCTTTCGGGTAAATTCATAATTATCCTGTTTGCTTTATGGCATATTAATTTGCCTAATCGGTTAGTAGGGTCAAGAATTTGTTTCACATCAATATTATTTGGGAAAATTTCTCCCTTTAGTTTATTTATTTCGATGTTATCTTTCAGATACTCATAGGCAATAGGATTTATATCAAAGGCATAAATTTTGAGGCTCACATTTCTCGCAATTTGAATTGAGAACGTTCCAACTCCTGCAAAAAGATCAATAATTAACTCATTTTCTTTTATCTTACTTGAAGCAATTCTACGTCGTTCAAAAACTAACCTTGGAGAGAAATATGTATTCTTAACATCAAGCTTAAAAGCACAACCATTTTCCTTATGAATTGTTTCAGATTTATCTTCACCATATAAAAGTGCTAATTCTCTTAAGCGATACTTTCCTTTTATTTGACTTTTTTTCTCATAAACGGTCTTAATATTTTTATTTACAATTAATATCGCATTAGCAATTTTCTGCTTGTAATTATTGATTCCTTTATCATCAATATGAAAAAATTTATCAAATTCGATAATTGCGATATGGCCTATAATATCATATGATCTTGGAATTAGGGTTAAATATTTATCTGGAATTTTCCCTTCTAATGCTTCCTGAAGAGTTCTAAATTTATAATCTTCATTGTAAACACCTTCTCTGGAAATTAATTTAAAATTAATTTTTTTACCTATTAATGTAGTTATTTTATCAATTATTACTTGATTGTTAGTTATTGGGAATAATATATATTCATTTTCATGTAAAATTTTAAATTTTAGGTTGATGAATTCCCCATTTTTAATTATATTTTTTATAAAATTAATAAATACTTGTCCATCTTCCCTTTTCAATTTAATATATAAGATTTCAGCTTTGCTATTGATTCCCATTTCTCTCATTTATTTCAAATATTACTGATAATTTTTTTCCTGGAATTTTTAGTTTTTCAATTAGTTCACGATTTATTTCATTGGATGATTTTGTACAATTTATCAGAACCGTTCTATCACAAATAAAATTGCTTTTACGAAAGACCATGTCATTTTTATCCAATAATCTTAATTCTTTATTTCCAAAACCAAAAAAGGAATCCTGGAGATTTTCTAATTTAAAAGTGATTTTTATTTTATTTCCATCTTTTATTTTTTTTTCCAAATTGCAATTTAAATCAAAACAAGCTTTTGAAGCATTGATTCCTATAATACAGTTTCCTTTCTTTGTTACACTTTTTTCCTTAGTAATTTCTATAGTTGTACTATGCGTACAGAGAATATTTTCGTGTCCATAGGCAGAAACCTTTTCTAATATCACCATATACTTTATTCATCTCTAAAAAATTGTAGTAAATCGTTTAAACTAGAAAAAACAGAACACTTTGATTGAAATTTAGATTTTAAAATAGGTTCTAATCCACGAATTGGATTAACAGCATCAAATTCTACAACCTCATTAAATTGATTTATATATTTCTCTGGAATTAGCACTCCACATTTATCATACTTTTTATGATTTTGAATAATAAAAGCGTTTGACTTCTTTACTGAGCTTTCATAAAGTTCATCATGCTCTTCCGAGGCTGTTATGGATTCAAATTGCCCCATCGGATATGTTTTTATTAATTCAAGTGGAATTAAACCAAAATAGAAAGAATTAAATACAATATGCAAGTCTTTGCGAGGTATTATTGCATTATTATTTATTTCTTCAAGCCAATTTTGGATTGTTGGAGAATTTTCTCCTCTAGCGTCTAACTCTGGCAAAATTATTAAAAATTTTACTTCTATTGGAACCCTATAATTGTTATTAATCTTATTCTCGTATCTACTAATCAATGGTCTATAGATATTTTCATAAGAAACAAACTTTCGCCCATGTTTCTTATAAATTTTTTCATAAAGCTCAAATGTTGGATAATCTTTTTTTAAGATTCGTGCTGCTTTAACTAAATTTGGGTGTGCTCTTATACGTTGCTCAACTAGATCCCATAAATTCCCCTCTCTTATTGCTTGTCTAATTGTTTTCAACTCAGAAAAAGAAAGATATAGGTTATGTTCTGCTATTAGTTTAATTCGCAATTTATCTTCGAATTTCTTCAATTCATTTGGACTAAATTTTGTACAAATTGGGCAGTAACATGGAAATTCTTCTAATTCCTCAAGATTTTTTGTACCTGTGGACAATGTAAAATACCTATTCTCTTTAGCATATAAGATATATGCCGCAGAATCCATTAAATCGCAACCACATGCGACAGCTAAAGAAAAAAACTGAGGCAACCCTAACCCAAACATATGTAATGGTTTATTTGGTTTTATACTTTTTTTTACATTCAATAAAATTTGAATGGCTACGTCAAATCTGTAATCAAGAAAAAGTTTTACTAATCCACCAATCGCATAGACACCAAAATCTAGGTTATTCATTTCATTAACACATCTTATTAAAAGATCATGGTACTTACCTCCATGAATTGGCCCAAACCATACACAATTTTCATTGGATCTTCGTTTTATATTCTCTCTTGCCCGATCAATTGTGGCATCAACCTTATTCATTGCCATCTCATATGTGTCATCTGGCTGTAAGGGGATATCTAAGATGACGGGGAAATCGGATTCAATCTTTTCTTGGAATCCTTCTATCTCTTCAGCATTAATCTTCATGTTAGAAGAATTATACATATATTGCTGAAATGCCCCACTATCTGTGGCAATAAGACCATCAAAATCAAGGAATTGGTGTATTTTTTTCTTTAAAACGTTTTCTTTTATTGTTTCATTTTGATAAAGGATGTATGCATTTGTAAAAACAGATTGCGCCCCAAAATTTTTAAAATCTGAAGATGGAATTATATTTTTAAAAGGATGTATTACAGGAAAAAGATTAGGTGTAATCATTTGCTTTTTATTAACTTCTAATTTTCCTATTCTTCCTAAAGCGTCTACATCTAGAATTTCATACTTCATTTGGTTTCCTTTAAGATTTTGCCTTCATTCATTAAAAAATTCGTTCAATCGATCTTCAACAAATAATTTTTCAAGCCAGTCGATTTTTCCTATATAATAATTCTGTCCATCTTTATTTTCAACTACTATTTCTTTAATAATTTTTGCTACCGTTTCAATATTAAGATTTGTTGTATCAATTTCAAAAATAGGTACTTTTATTTGCTTTTGAATAAAATAATTTACACAATTACCCAAAATTTCTGCTTGCGTGTTTTCAGTAATTTTATACTTATCATATTTTTTTTTTTCTAATCTTTTAAATAATTCATCTGGATCACATCTTAAAATGAATACAAAATCAATAAATTTTTCTGGAATGATATCTGAGAAATGACTTTCTATAATCAGAAATAGTGGATTATCCTGTTTAATTTCTTCAATCTTTTTTAAGACATAAGGTAGGAATATTTTAAAATCCACAATATAGGTTTTTCGTTCTTGGTCATATTCAAATAAAAATTTATCTGATATAGCTAGATCATTTAAAGAAATTATTTTAGAGTCAATTAAATTGTATAATTCTTTTGCAACTGAAGTTTTCCCACAACATGGTGTTCCGGAGATTATGATATTTTTCATTTCTAAATTTATAATAGAGAATGATTATTAAAAAAATAAATGATTTATATCTATAACATGTCTATATAATAAGTGGGAAAGGGGGGCTTCGAACCCCCGACCTCACGGTTATCAGCCGTGCGCTATACCAGGCTAAGCCACTCTCCCATAGGCTGGAATTTTTATAATGCAAAAAGGTGTATTTTAAAAAACGTAAATTAACGAATAAATTAAATAAATAGTATTTAAAAAATTTTTTGACCATAAAAATAATAAAATATGCTTATTTTTAATAAATATTAAACCATAGATGTGTTGATAAAAATTGAAGTCTGGATATAGTTATGTAAAAGAAACGTTTGAGAAACATGAAAAAGGGTATCAAACGCCTCATTGGTATCGTGGAATAGAATATCGAAAAGGTAGATCAATTCAAAGAGTTGAAAAACCTACAAATCTTCATCGGGCAAGAACATTAGGTTATAAAGCAAAGCAAGGATATATTATCGTACGAGCAAGAATAAGGAAAGGAGGAATGCATAAAACTCGTCCAAAACGAGGAAGGAAACCAAGAGCGATGGGCGTTTCTAAGTATACAACAGGCAAGAATCTTCAATGGATTGCAGAAGAACGTGTTCAAAGAAAGTATCCAAACATGCAAGTTCTAAATTCATATAAAGTATATTCTGATGGCAGACATTGGTATTATGAAGTTATCTTAGTTGATCCACATCACCCGGTTATTAAATCAGATCCTAAAATAAATTGGATTTCTGAGCCTCAACATAAAAAAAGAGTGACTCGGGGTCTCACTTCTGCCGGAAAGAGAGCAAGAGGTTTACATAAAAAAGGATGGGGTTCTGAAAAAACCCGACCAAGTATTAGGGCTAATAAAGGTCGTGGAAAATAGATTTTAATTATTTTAAATCCTCTTTTAAAATATAAGGGAAGTTATAATTTATTTATACTAATTGTCATCCCACCGTCAATTATAATATTTTGTCCAGTTATATAGTCCGATGCTGGCGATGCTAAAAACAAAGCAACGTCTGCAACTTGTTTAGCTTCCCCAATTTGGTCAATTGGAAGCTTTATATTCCGTAATTTGATCCATTCTCTAATAAAATCAGGATCATTATTGTATATCGGCGTGAGGAAAATTCCTGGACAAATCGCATTAACATTTATGTTGCTCGGTCCTAATTCAAGAGCCCAAAGTTTTGTAAATGCAATAAGGGCGGCTTTACTAACGCTATACATTCCAATAAATGGGTTTAAACCGCATTCTGTACCTGCACATGAGGTAATATTAATGATTTTTCCTGCTATTGGTTCGAATTTCTGTTTACTCATTTTCCTATAAAAAGCTTTAGTTACATTCCATGGCCCTTTCACATTTACTTCCATAACTCTATTGTAGTCTTTAGTTTTAGTTTTTAGACTTGATGAACCTCCTCTTATACCCGCATTATTAACTAAGACAAATATATTATCAAATTGATTGAAAACATTTTTACTCATGATATTTACTTGTTCCTCATCAGAAATATCTGCTTGTTCAAGTAATATATCTACTTTATTCGTTTTTAAAATAAAATCACGAGTTTCTTTGATACTTTCAAGGTTTATATCATTTAATACTAAGTGGGCACCCTTACTTGCAAAAGTAATTGCCATTTCACGACCAAATCCGCTTCCTGCCCCAGTAACTAGGGCTACTTTTCCTTCTAAAAATTTTTCATTTATCATATTTTTCCACTTAAATTAATCTAATAATAAAAAAAGTAATTATTTACCAAACAATCCTTTATTCTTCTTATAGAGACCAAGTAATTTCATTGCAGGAGGCGTTTCAAAAGCAATATCTACATCAATGACTGCTGGTTTTTTTGAATCAATAGCTCGTTGCAATGCTGGTTTTATATCTTCAGGTTTACTTATCTTCTCTCCATGGCATCCAAAACCTCGAGCGATTTCTGCATAATCTATTGGTGGAAAATCTACATCACAGTATCTTTTACCCAAATTAAGCTTTTGATTTGACTTTATCATACCCCATGCGCAATTATTTCCGATTATAGTAATTATTGGTAGATTTAACCTTACTGCGGTTTCCAATTCTTGTATATTAAACATAAAGCTACCATCTCCAGTAATACATATGACTAGTTTATCTGGTTTAGCCATTTGTGCGCCAATAGCATACGGTATCCCAATACCTAAATGACCCATTGAAACAGAGCGATAAAAACTTCTTGGAGGGCGTGGTTTAAGACTTATTAAATCCAATGAAAAAACAAAAATATCTCCTCCATCGATGACTAATTGTGTATCATCTGGTATGAAATCTAAGACTTCATATATAAGTCTGTGAGGTTTCATAGGTAATTTATGAGATTTTAACATTTTTTCTATCTGTTCTTTATCATTTTTCCTTACATCTTGCAAATATTCATTCCATTGAGACCATTCAGTAACTTTTTCTTTAGGAAGATTCTTTTCCATTTCTTCTAATAGTTGATTAATGACAGCTTTTGCATCTCCAACAATACCAACGTTTACAGGTCTATTTTTACCAATTTCAGTTGGGTCTATATCAACTTGGATAATTTTTTGATCTTGGTTCCAAAGCGGGGAAGCTCCGTAGATAATTGTATGGTCCCATTTACACCCAAGAGAGAGGACTACATTTGCTTCAATAGCAGCTCTTCTATATGCCATTGCTGTCAATTTTCCCCCTACAAATGTTTTATCCGTTGTTACTACTCCAATACCACTTATAGTTGTTCCAACAGGAATACTATATGTTTCTGATAACTTATTTACCTCATTAAAAGCTTCTGAAGCATTGATACCGCCACCAGCTACAATTAAAGGTTTATCTGCATTCTTTAAAATTTCTACTGCCTTTATTATGCCTTCTATATTTCCAGCAGGTCTGTATTCTGGGCGATATTGTCCTGGATCTAAAATTTCTTTTTGAACAACCTCTGTAGCATCTCTGACTAATGCTGTTTCCCTTAATTCAAGAAAAACAGGACCTCTTCTTCCAGTCATAGCAGTTCTTATACATCTTTGAATAGCATGTGGTATTTCATATGTATCTTCTACTGAAACCTGTAATTTTGTAATTGGTTTCATCAGACCTATTTGGTCTAAATCTCCTTGTAATATTCCAATATTGTCAAACATTCTACCAACTTGAGCACCAATTACCAAGATTGGTATCGAATCAGCGTATGCAGCAGCAACAGCGGGAATCAGATGAGTTACTCCGGGTCCTGCTGTTCCTAAACAAACACCTATTTCTCCAGTTGCTCTTGCCCATGCGTCTGCCATATGTCCTCCTGCTTGTTCATGTCGTACCATTACAGTGTTGATGCCCTCTTCGCGACCCCAACGTTCAATAGCATCATAAATTTTTAGTAATTCTCCACCAACAAGACCAAAAATTTTGGTAACTCCTTCCTTTAAAAGACATTTAACAACCAAATCGCCGCCATTTAATACTTGATTTGACATATTTAGACCTATTATAAATAAAAAATAAAGTTTATTATAAAAAGAGATTCAACAAAGATGTACAAATTAGAGAGCAATCAATTCGAGATAATAGCCTAAAACTTGTTTAGTATCTAAATAGTAAAATTTAACTCTTCCAACTTTTCCCGTTTGAATTACGCCAATATTGCATTCATTCTTAAAATGATTAATGAATGTCTCAGCATTTTTAGTATATACGCCTAGATGATGTAATCCTGTTTTACCTTCTTTAAAAAATTCTGAATATAAATGATCACCTGTAGATTCTAATAATTCAACAATTTCAAACTGCTTTCCACCAAAATTTTGCATTATTTTTTTCATTTTAAACGATACTTCTTTTCCTTTATAGTTCGCAATAGTAGTTTGTTCAATAATATTAATTTTACCTTGAAAATTCATTAAAGCAGTATACAATTCTGCGGCTTTCTCAATGTTATTCACTAAGATACCAATTTGATCAAACGTAGGTAATTTCAAATCAGACATAATTTTTCTTCTGTATTTTATTTTACTTCCTCAGCAAATTGCAATTTGCTAATTGGTTTTCTTAAAGGGAAATCTCCCTTTAGGATCATCGATTTTAATTGTTCAGCTAATTTTAT
>JAZGEW010000061.1:0-22500 GCA_036478875.1 Promethearchaeia archaeon
ATCACACTCATCTATTTATTAATTTCATTTCTAATTAGTATAGATGAGCAGTTGTTTCGACTCTATAAGGTTCTGAGTTCCTTGTGAAAATGCTCGGCTGAATTCTGTGCAATTATCGTGCATTTAAGATTCAGAATTTACGATTTAAGACTTAAAAATTAAGATTTCTTAGTCGAACTCAACTGTAATTTTTTTTTAATTTTTTTTAAAAGGACAGGAAAGAAATCTAAAATTTATTCTATAAGTATTTTTTTTTTCTTATCTTAAATAGATCCTTTTTAAGGTATTGGATCTCATTTTTATTTTAAATTTGATATTTCCGTGAAATAACCGTTTCGCTATTAGAACAATTTCCTTTAATAATTGGATTTTATTTCTATTAAGAAGTCGATATCTCCGTAATAACCGTTTCACGAAGACTTGAATTTTAATTATCCTCCCCTTTCAGATTTTCAGTAAAGGCTCCTTGAATTTGTTGATCATTATGATCCTCAACACTTTGAGAAAAATCACTTAATTTCTTTAGAGATAGATGTTCTTTTGCACCGTTTTCAATTTTTTGAGCTGTAGTTACGCCAATCCCTGCAATTGAAGATGCTAACGTCTTTGATGGAGTCTTCGCTAACATTTCTATTGACTTGATATTTCCCTCCTTTAATTTTTTAGCAACTGCAGGCCCAACTCCTTTAATTATTGTAAAGTCTTCTTTTACAATACTCGGAGTAAGTGTACTATGGTCAGGTGAGGGCTGAGAAAGCTGAGAGTTTAGATTGTCAAATCTTTCAACCCACTCTGCTTTATTTTGTGATTGAGCAAACTTAAGACCATCTTGGGATATCTTAAGGGCCTGATCTATATTACATGCTTGAGCAGCTTCTTCAGCCAATTTGTAGTAAAATTTTAAATCTGGTTTTTTTTGTGTAAGATTTTGTAGTGTATCCGTCATGCGTATCGAATAAGAATAAATTTAATCTTTATAAAGAAAAAATCTGAGAACTTTGGCGTATAATTTTTTATTTATAACCAATAGTTATAAATGTCATATTGAGTTCCCTATACATACAACGGCAAGAATTTTCATATCTACAAAATAAATTTAAACTATGATTTACTCCCACCCCATACCCTGGATTTTTGTCTTTTGGTAGTGTAGTTTTCTACACTCTGATTTCGCCCTCCTCCTAACTTTTTTTGACGCATACTTGCGTTAATGGGGCGGGAGTGGATCACTCTTTTAGAAATACCATAATTTTTCTTAATATCTGATTCTATTTGATATTAAAATGAAATTGGATTTAAAAACTGAAAAGAATAATAGAATTGAAACTCAAGAGCCAGAATCTACAAGAAAAAATTCAATTGACTTGGAGAAAGTTAAAATTAAATTAAAAGACGTGGAAATTGAAAACTTTTGTGATGAGAATCTTACTACACTTCAAAAAATCCACGCAATTTTATTGAATTGTTCAAATCTTTCCAAAAAACAGAAATTAGAGTTTTGTGAGAGTGAGCGGTATTTTATGAAGTTGTATTTAACTAAATTAAAGGATAATTATAACAATCTTTAACTTTTTAAGTATAGATTATTAGAAAAAGAGTTGAAAAACTTCACTTTTATACCAATTGATTTTATATTTCAAAAATTAGTATTTAATAATAGATATAACCACAATTTTATGAAAGGTTTTTTATCATGAGTTCACAAACAGTAGAAAAAAAGGTTCATTTTGTTCATTTTAATGAATCCAATGAGGAGGAGTCTGTTAATTTCAATAATATCATAATACCGTTCTCCGAGTTTGGAAATTCCAAAAAACATTCATATTTATATAATGGTTTGGAAGAAATTCTATTCAAAGAAAGACACCCTAAATTTAAAAAAATTTTATTGAATGAATTTATTGAGCAAATTAGTGAATCATCAGATAATTCTTGAAAAATATTAGAAAAAATCATTAAATTGCTTACGAGTCATAATTTTTCTTTAAATATTTTTAATCTTATCCTATATTAAAAGGTGTAAATGTGAGAAAAGAATGAGTTCTAAGACGTTAGATAAAAAATTTGAAGATATTATTGAAGAAGATATTGTAAAAGAACCAGTTAATTTAAAAGAATTTGTTATCCCTTTCTCTGAATTTGGTAAATCAGTGAAATACATAAATTTTGGACCCGAAAAGATTCCTTTTAAAGAACGGCATCCAGTTTATCAAATGACACTAAGGAATGAATTTGCTAAAGCATTAAAAGAATTTCAGAGTAGTTTGAGAAAATAAATTACTTCTAAGTTCATTTTATTATTATTTTGTAGGAATTATTATTTAACCTTATTAAAATCCCTTGTTTTACAGACATAGGTGTCATTAACTTTATTTCTGAATCAGGAATGCCATAATCTTCCGCCATCATTTCAATAATATAAAAAGGGAACTCGTTATACATTTCTGAAAGCTCTATAAGCATTTTTTTAAATTTATGTAAGTAAACATTTTCAACTTTACAATTATCAATAGCCTTACTTATACTCTTTCTATTTTTTGTTATTCGAAAATCATTTAAAGATTTAAATTCAGGAAGAGTACCCAATTCTTGTATTGCCAATTTATTTTGCCTTTCTTTTACAGTTTTAACTGCATTTGTCATTCCTTTTACAATTCCACCACTATTTTTAATATCGGAAACTTTATGAGATCGACCACACCGTAGACATTTTTTTGTTTTTTGAGTTTCTTTTACGTACATAAATTGATAGCATTTTTTACATCCAAACACAATATAGGGAGTTTCATCTCTTTTCCTTTGAAAAACTTTTATTTTAGAGAAAAAGATTTAGAGAATTTCTTACAGTAATAATTATATCTCATCACTGATATTTGTAATCACCCAAAATTAGAAAGTCATAAATTCAGATGAGGTAGAATAAATTAAAAAATAAGAGTGAAAAAATTAGGAGTTTTAACTTCATATTCTAAAAATAGTGAGTTATCAAACCTCTAATAAAGGAGGATCCTTAGATGTATGATACTTATATAATTCAAAATCGATTAAATGTTTATTTTTAATCTTAGGACGTTTTTCATAATTGATATCTAATGGAGAATCATAAATCTTAAGGAAAATGAATACAGTAGAATTATGCTTTTCTCGTAGTGCAAAATAATAGTAATCTAAATCATCATGAGCGTTAAACACTTTAGAGGCATTTCCCAGAAAAATCTCTTCTTTTTCAGAGTTTACAACCTCCTCTTGTGCTTTCAAATCTTGTTCTTCTAAAAACCCTAATTTATCTATTATGTTAACCAATAAATCTGATGATTTTATTAGACTGATAAATCCATCAACTTTAAACCTTTGAAAAATCTTTTTCTTGACTTGTGCTTGGATTGTGCTCATCCTAATGCCTAAACGACTACAAATTGAACTTATACTTACTTTTTCTTTGCATGTACATAAAACTGAAATTGAACTTACTAATCCAGCAACCGCATTATCAGTTGTATTTTTGATTCCCTGCCATAACCTATATAAAATTTTCTTGGAAAGAAAATAAAAAGGCATTCCTAACTTAAAATGTTCCGAAATTTCGAGAATTCTCTGGAGTACATATTCTTGCCTATTACGCTCTCCATATTCTGGTAAGAACTTTTGAAGCTGTAAAATAAAATCATTGAACTCCTTTTTTGAAATTTTAGATATTTCAACCAAATCGTATGGGTTAATAGAAACATTCCTAAGCTTAAGAGAAAAATAAATTGCAATTGAAACTAACTTTTCTATGTTTCTATATTTTGAACCCGGTCTAATTTTCGCTCTAATTTTTTTGATCATATCTAAAACCATTTCTTTTAAAGCATTATATCCATCTAAACCTAAATAATTAAAGATCCTCGCAATTTCAATCCTAGCTTTCTCAATTACGGCTCTTTCACTGGTAGTTATAGAATTGTATTTGTTTATTCTTTGTAATTTGATAGAAAGAGGCGAGATTGCCCTTTCTCGCCTCGTTCCTATCGTTGTTTTACCTACACCCTTGGTATATTGGATTAAATCTTCATTATAAGGTCTATCGTATTGTAATTTCTGAATTTCTAATACAAGTCCACAATCACGGCACACATATCCCTCAGGGTTTTCTATAATATCAGAAGAACCACAAATATCGCAAGATAGATATGATATCGTAGGAGATAGTGCACTATCTTGAAGTGTTTTATATGTTGCCAATGCTTTGATCACTTTTTTTAATTTACCTAAAGAATATAAGGTAGGAGTTTCGATTTTAAACCTTTTCCTCAAAAATTAATTGATGAGAAGAAGCTTTCTACCCCCTAATTTTAAGGGGTGACTTTTTGTGAGTGACATAAATTACTATAAATTTTGCATTTTACCAAGCACTGACAAAAATGGCAACATAAAAATCTTTAAGTTTTCCTTTCAAAAGTGAGAGAAAAGTACACAGAACCTTAGGGGTTTAATCTTATGAAGGATATAGATCTTTTTATTTAGTTCATATTATTTACTTTAGTAGAGCGAGTACGGATTCTTGAATCGATCTTTGATTTCTTAATATTTACTAATCTACGGCCATGAACTTATCATTTGTGATTTTGAATTGATAATTCTTTCTTATCATATCTTTTCCCCCTTCTATAATTTTAAATACAAATTTAAAATAGGAGAATCCATAATTTTATCATTAAATTCTTAACATGTTATCATTAAAATAGTAAAAATGGTATATTTATAATAACAAAATACTAATTGATTTGTAAAAGATGCTTAATAAAGAAGTAATTCTTAAAAGGCTAACTAACCTAAAACCAGAATTAAAAAATAAATATAAAGTGAGTGAATTAGGATTATTTGGCTCCTATGCAAATGGAGAACCTCAGGAATTCAGTGATATTGATATTCTTGCTGATTTTGAGGAAGGAGCAGATCTCTTTGATTTTATTGGGCTTTCTTTATTTCTCGAAGAAGAATTTGAATGTAAAGTAGATGTAGTGTCAAAAAATGCATTACGGGAAGAATTAAAAGATAATATCTTAAAAACGGTAATTTTTTCATGAGAAATCAGGATATATATTTAAAAGATATCGTCGAAGCGATGAATAAAATTGTAGATTTCGTTGAAGGCATTACATTAGAAGAATTCCAAAAAGATGATAAAACGTCAAGTGCCGTTATTCGGAAATTTGAAATCATTGGAGAAGCTACAAAAAATATTACTGATGATATCAGGAAGAAATATTCAAAAATCCCTTGGAAAGAAATGGCAGGAATGAGAGATAGATTAATTCATTCTTATTCTGGCATCGATTACAAGTTAGTTTGGGCTACAATTAAAAACAGCATTCCGGAAGTAAAAGAATTATTGAAGAAAATATTGGAAGAAAGCAAAAATAACTCCCAGAGTGAAATAATTTAGTTTATTGTATCCAAAAATCAAGCTTCTCTACTTTTTAAATACTTCTTTTTTATACATTAGTTTTTTTCTTTATATGTAGATGAAATCATAATTTTTCATGCTGGAGGAATTAATTGTATTTTTCATGGTCTTGATTTTATCTCTCCTTGCGAAAAGTATAGTAAAAAAAGAGAAGTTAGGTGCTTTTTATCCATTTGTCTTACGATTACGTTTTATTGGAGTAGCAGTACATGAGTTCAGTCATTACATAATGAATTTAGCTGTAGGAATCAAACCAGAAGGTATAAAGATTAATTGGCGAGTTAAAGAGACGCGGGAAAGAAACCCTCATGGAATGGTAATCACTAAACCCCGAAGTTTCTTACAAGGACTTCTAATATGCCTTGGACCGCTCTATATTTCCACATGGCTTGCTTTCCTCTGCTTGGGAGTCACACTAAGTTCCGTATTTCATCTAGTAATTAGGATTATCGCTGGTTTCATTTGTATTTCCTTGATTTTAGGTGCTGCCCCTTCTGGTCCCGATTTTAATAATATTCCTAGAATATTTCGAAAGGATCCTCGAAATTCCTTCTATCAAATATTTCTCATCCTTCTTTCAGGAGTAATTCTTTGGACGATCTTATTATATACTCAAATGACATTCTTTCTCGATGTTTTTTATTATTTAGCAATCGCAGGCCTATATTTATCGTTGAAATTTAGCTTTCTTGGCATCTATAGAGTTATTACTAAATTATCATCAAGAGATTTCAAAAAACCAGCAAAAATAAAATTTAAACGGTTTACAAGACCACTTTATAAACCAAAGAAGACCCAAACTGAATGGTGATAATAAAAAAGAGGTAAAAATATGAAAGGATTATGTTATATTGCATTAATTATTGGATTTTTTATGTTTTATCAGCAAAACCCGTTATATACAATAATTATACTTGTTTTATTTTTAGGCGTATACTTATTTTTTAAGTCTCGTTCTTCAGGAGGAAGTCATGGCATTTTAAACTTCCTTAGTGGAAAAAACCCTCAACAAGATAATAAAATTGATGATTTAATTACTTTAATGATGATCCAGCAATTATTAACTTCGGATCCTCAAAATCATGATCCTAGGAACAATACCGAACATAAGGATAAAATTGAAAAGGTAAAACAGGAAGTACTTAATTTATTAGATGAAGATTAATATGCTCTCAGAATATGATTTTTTTATCGGAATCTCCAAATTATTTACTTATAACAATATTGTTTCCGTTTCCGGTGAATCTGGTACCGGAAAAACGACTCTTGCTCTTAATTTAGTTGGAAATTGCTTGAAGGAGGGAGAACAATGTATTTGGATTCAAGCAAGCGAGCAATTTCCTATAAAACGATTAGATAACCTTTTTGAAAAACACTCAAGAAAATTGGAGTCTCTAAGAGAGAACATCTTTGTTATCCCTAAAAATCATGTAATCCATACTTATCAGGAGCAATGCACATTATTCCAAAACTTACTGGTGGAAACAACAATATTGCCACCAAATCTACGTTTCATAGTAGTTGATAATATTTCACATCATTTGCGATATAGAATTTCTCGGTATAATGATATTAGCCATAGTTCAAAGATGTTAAATGAGTTTTATGAAAATCAAATGATGCCATTGATTTTATTTTGTAAAAGGAATAACCTTGTATTGATTCTAATACATGAACTTACTTTTGTTCCTAGCTTATCACGCATACGGCCTTTTTTCTATAAGCTATATGATAGATTAAAAACTATAGATGTAGTATTACATAATGCTCTATTTGGCAACAAGAAAAAAATTCAAATTTCACTCGATGGTGGTGAATGGGAGTTTATATATACTATAGAGCAAACCGGTATCGCTTTTCATTAAAGGCTATTGTTAATCATTATCGTTATAATTTTGAATAATTAAATTTTTATATATTATAAAGTTAAATTACTCCTATCAACAATATTTTTAATCAAAAATAGTAAAAATAAATAAAAAGTTGAAATAAAATGGGCGCAGGAAAATTTTTAGCGTTTTTAGGAGGCTTAATAACTTTACTTGGTACTTTCGTTTTTGCGATGTTTGGCGGTACTGGTATAGTAGGGTCTGGTCTTGGTTTTGCTATGACTATACCTGACTTATTTACAGATGCTGAAGCTCTTGCTATTCTCATGGATATTCCAGTGGCACTCTTTTACGTATATGTAGTCATCTTTATCATCTTTCTTGCATCTGGGGTATTACAAATGCTTAGCATACGAAGTAGAGCCGTTGGTTTAATATTTTCACTCTTTCCTTTAGGCATTGGACTAATGTTTATATTGTTAGTATACACAGACATTCTTGGAATTACATCGAGTTTTTTTGCAATGTTTTTTTTGGGTGAGCAATATGGCAATGTTTATCCAATTCTCGTAGACCTTGGAACTTTGGATTTAGGAGTGTATTTACTGCTCGCAGGTGGAGCACTAGGTGTTATTTGTGTCTTTTTAGAGCGTGATTAAATAACTTTAATTTTTTTTTTTCTTTACTTAAATTTAAAGATTGAACCTAAAGTTTTAATAACTTTAGGCTTGTTCTCATTTTTTCTTTAAATATGTTGACTATATTGTTATACTATGGAAATAAATTCAATCAATACTAAACCAACGCCTCATCATGTTCATGATGTTATAAGATGTGGTATTTGCAGAAATGAACTTAAAAAAGGGGCTACTATATATCAAGAAGGGCTTAGTTTTGGAGTTGTATGCTCTGATTGTTATAAAGCGAATTCAGAACAGGATTTAGAATTGATGGCTAATATGTTTTTAGCATATGGCGGCTACTTTGGTAAGCTAAAACGAAGAAAATTTTCTGTATATAAAACTTTAAAAAAACTAATTTCAGAAATTCAAGGAAGTAAAGATTCAGAAAATATAATAGAATTAAATACCAAGATGTTGCACCAAGCATTATTATATGGGGTTACACCGGAAGAACTTATTCAAGGGTTGAAAATACTCTTAGAAGAATAATTTTTTTCTTTTTCTTTTTTTCTTGAAATTCATCACTATTTATTAAGTTACTAACTTATTGGTAGCTTTAAATCTCTAAAGAAGTAATTGAAGACTATTCTTTTTCGTGTTTTTTTAATAATTTTTCTATCTCTAACTGAGCTTCTGATAATTTATAATTAAAGGTAATTTTTTTTTTCTTTAATTCATCAGTAATTTCCCATATCGACAAATTCGCAAGCTCAGCTGCTTTCCCTAGTGATATTTTATCTTCAATATAATCTTTTAACGCTAGTTCTAATTTCTCTTGTTTAATACTTTTCCATAACAACCTTCGAATTAAGGATGACTGATCTTCTTTATATACTTCTTTTAATTTATCAATTTCCTCTTTCATTTCGTTGGGTATAATAATTGATAATTTATCTCCCAAGTTTTTCACCTCTTTCTAGATATTCTTGAATTACATCTGATGAAATCCAACTATTTTCAGCAAGTTTTTTAATATTTGCTCTATAATCTAATTTATCTATCTGATTTGTAATTAATAACTCAAATACTGTAGCAATAGTTGTCTGGTGGTCAATCTTAAGAATTTGAGCAACATTACTAGCTTTTTTATCGTCTAAAAGAAGAATTTCATTCCTTTGTCGTGCCAATTCTAATGCTTCAAGTTCCCCTTTTCCTAATGGCGGATATCGCGATTCGTCAAACTCTTCTACTTTAGCTATATTAATTTTTTTTTGATTGATGTAATTTTCAATAATAAACGATTCTATAAAATTCAATTCTTTTCCCAGCGTGACCACCTCATGATAGACTGCTACTGGGATAATAATCTCTTTCACTTGTTTTATTAAATACTCAATTTTGCCTATCCGAGTCAAATGTATCAATGGACTTGAGTTCGAAATCATATTATAATATAGGATATCATCATATTTAAATACTCTATTGTATGAATATATCTGAAGTTTAAAATCATTTTTTTAAAATTTACACAGGAGTGAGATATTTCCGAATTTATTGATTCAATTTAAAATGTGTCAGTAATAACCGCTTCCTCCTGAATTTGAACCACTAATCTCAATTCCTAAAATTTCAATTACACCTCCTGTGCACCAGCAACCAATCCATAGTAAAACAATTGCTACAATAAACCATCCCACTTTTATTGATCTTCCCACAATTAGACCTATAAAACAGAGTATTATTAGAAATGTTCCACCTGTAAAACAAACTACTCCTATAGTATCAAATGTTTTTTGAAATATGTATCCTAATTGATATCTTAAATTAATAGCAAAGAAGGGAAAAAATATTACAATGAATACCAGAATTGCAAAAAATACATTCATTATTCCTTTTGATTGGTGCTCTACAAGTCTATAAGTTTTTCTTTTAGACATTAAATAACCACATAAGAATCTATAAATTTTGAAAAAGAATCCAATTCATCATATTTAAAGAAAAAAACTCCACATCTACGTTTGAATTTTTATTTAAAAAGGAGAAATTCAAATAAAGTTATCTAAAAGTATAATGTGAGGTAAGAATTCCCATTTTATTCCCTATTTTTATTTTAGTTATCACTAGTGATGATAGTTTTATATTCTCAGTTTCAATAATAATAATAACAACTATCCATTCAGGTGTATTTTTTACTTTTATAATGCCTTCAGAATATTGTTGTCCTCGATGCCAGTCTGAAGAAGTTATCGAGTATGATGATCATATAGAGTGTTTGCAGTGTGGATTGGACTTTTCTATAGAGTCTCTGCAGAGTGACATTGATAAGAAAAACATTATAGCAGAAGAGGAGTTAAAAGGCGTTGTTGATGCATTTGATGAGGAAGAGCGAAAAAAACTAAAAAAAATGTTTGAAGAAGACGATTTTTCCTAATTTTAGAATTTTGTATTCCTTTTTTTTTATTAAATACTTTTAATATATTTCTTTTTGATGCACAGTAAAATATTGAAATTTACAGCTTTATTGTTAGCTTTAGTATGTTTTATTTCTTTTGGAACGTCTCTACTTTCCTTAGATAAC
Source organism: Promethearchaeia archaeon (assembly GCA_036478875.1). GTDB lineage: Archaea > Asgardarchaeota > Lokiarchaeia > Sigyniarchaeales > SOKP01 > Loki-b32. The sequence goes on from JAZGEW010000061.1 coordinate 10,480, forward strand.
TTTATCAATAACACTACAGTAGATAACTCGGATTTCTCATCGAACTATTCTCCAAGCAATAATTTCGACAATATTCAAGATATTTTAGATTCCAAGCTTGCTGATTATAATTCATTAGGGTATTTTCCTCAGATATATCAACCTTCTTTACAAGCTACTTATTATGCATTATACGTTTTAGATAAAATAGGAAGATTATCCGAAATTAATATAACAGAAACGAGCAATTTTATAATGAGCTATTATGATATGATTTCCAAGGTTTTTAGCGACGATTATTCAAAAAGGTATTTAGATATCAATATATCTAAGACATATTACCCTTATACTTCTCTTTTAGAAGTTAATTGTTATGCAATTTTATCTTTGAATATTTTAAATAAATTAAATTTAGTCAACACGCAAGATTGCATCAATTTTATTTGGAGTTGTTATAATCCTGTTACAAACGGCTTCATTGAGCAACCTTATAATTATATTTTACCCAATTATTTCAAGTTATCTACGATGGATAACACTTTTTATGCAATTTCCACATTAGATTTATTAATGGGTAGCTGGAGCGGGTATCAAACAGAAAAAAACGAGTTAATTCACTATATAAATTCATTAGTTGACATTACTAATATTTTAAATATGGATAAAGATGAGAATAATAATATAAAGGTTAATAATATTCCAAAAGTTAGTGATGCTGTAGTTTCAAAAGGATATACTCCAAAAATGATTGCGGACGCTTCTATGAGACATCGTGTTGATGATGATATTTATGCTGAAATGATCGAGGATAAGATTATAATACAAGCTCCTGCAGCAGTTAAAGCTGATGAATATATTTTAGAAGTTGCTAGGGTAGAGAACTGTAAATTTCTTACTAATGATAGATTTGAGGAATATTGGGATGAATTTGGAAAAGACTGGATCTTTAATCATCGTCTTACATGTTTATTTTTTAACGGAAAATTTATCATTCGGAATAAAGTAATAAGATAGAAGTGCTTCCACTAATGTATATAGTTTCTTCTGTAAAGGATTATTACTTTTTAAGTTTGAAATAATTTATAAGAGTAATATATTTATTTTCTCTTATAGAGAATCTAATTTTTTTTTTCATAATATGATCATTTGGATTTTAGACGCAGAATCTGGAGTTAAATTATTATACAGATCATTTCTGAAAACTGATGCTGATGAAGATATCGTTTCTGGATTTTTAACAGCTTTTCACCATTTCTCAATGGTAGAATTTAAGGAATCATTGGATTCTATAGAAATGGGGGGTTTAAGATGGGTCTATATATTAGAAGATAAATATAAATTACTTTTTGTCGCAGCTGACACAAAACATATAAAAACTGAACTTTTGTTAGGGAGATTAAATGTTATTAAAAATGCGTTTGTAAAACAATTTGATCCTGTTTGGGAGAAAAAAGGGCATAATTGGGATGGAGATATCAATATTTTTCTGCCGTTTCTTAATGAAATTGAAGATTATTACGACCAATGGGGAGAAGTGGAAAATTTAGCACAAGTAGCTGACTTTTTTGACATTTTAGGTATTTTTCAAAAAATTTTAATAATGCTGAGAAATGTAGTAGAAAATAAAATGTATTCCAAATCAAAGAATTTTATTCTGGCGAAAATTGAAAACTTTTGTATTAATTTCAAAAACCACGAAGATTTACAAAATAGACCTGAGTTAAAGAATATTTCTTTTAGCAAAGAATCATGGTTTAATATTAAAGACCTTAATTTAATTAAAAGTGATACTGATTTGGTTATTAAAAATCTAAAAACTATACTTACTCAAATTGTAAATATTTTAAGGGAAGTAAAAGGGAATAACTCGTGTTTTAAATATTTTAGCGAGGAAAAAATTTATGCTTATCTTTATAACAATATGAATCTCTTAAAAGATTTGAATTTGGATACATATCTGTTAGGAACTTTCCTTTTATTATAGAAATAATATTCGCTTTTATAGAGATTTAGATCTTCTTTTTTAACTTTAAAATTGTTCTAAAGTTCAAATTAATAAAGGAGGCTCCTGCCAACGAACCTCAATACGAGGCATAAACTTTCAAAAGGCAGAGTAGGTTATTTTCACAACCAAAAGACAAAAATCCAGGGGATTGACAGGAGCCAAATTTAAAACTTATCATGAAAATTTATGCGTATATCATATACATTTGTTAAGTAATATAAAAATTTTAGCTCTATAGATTAGCTAATTTTTATTAAAGAGATAGTAAAAATTTAATAAAAAAACTGCAAAAAACCTAACTTTCACCTTATATTAATTATGGTTTTAATTAAATAGAAAGGATCCTAAATAAAATCTATCACAAAATTTTGATGGTTTATGCAGAAAATTGCGAAAGAAACGATAATATCTTCATCCGATGATCAAATTTATTTAGATGTTGGTGTTCTTAGAAATTTTATGGAAGATGTGTTCATTAATCTTAAAGTTCCAGCAGAGCATGCTAAAATTATAGTAGATGTACTTATTACATCAGATTTAAGAGGGATTGACTCCCATGGGATCCAGAGATGCAAGATGTACTATGATCGAATACGAGAGGGAATTTATAATCCTAAAACAGAGATTGAACTTGTTAGTGACAACAAATCTTCTGTTGTTATTGATGGAAAATGTGGTATGGGGCATGTAATTGCCTATAAAGCTATGAAATTAGCTATTGAGAAAGCTAAAAAGTACGGTCTTGGAGCCGTAGCAGTTCGTAATAGTACTCACTTTGGGATTGCCGGTTATTATTCACTTATGGCAATAAAAGAAGGAATGATAGGATTTGTCACGACAAATACACGTCCTTCTGTACCGCCAACATTCGGGGTAGAACCTATGTTAGGAACAAATCCTTTAACATATAGTGCTCCTACTGATGAGAATTTTCCATTTTTATTAGATTGTGCTACATCTATCATTCAAAGAGGTAAAGTAGAGGTCTATAATAGACTTCATAAACCACTCCCTAATGGAGTAATTGTGTCAAATAATGGTAATTCAAAAACAGATCCTAGTGTAGTATTAGACAAGTTAGTTAACCGTTCTGCAGCATTATTGCCATTAGGAGGCGAAGGTGAAGACACTTCTGGTCATAAAGGATACGGTTATGCTACTTTTGCTGAGATCTTATCTTCAGCATTACAAGATGGAGTATATCTTAAAGATACAGCAGGAGTTATGGAAAATGGTCAAAAACGACTAAAAGTAGGCCATTTCTTTTTAGTTATTAATATCCAAAATTTCATTCCGATTGAAAAATTCAAACATAATACTGGTAATATTATGCGAGAATTAAGGGCTTCTAGAAAAGCACCAGGGAAAGAAAAAATTTACACAGCAGGGGAAAAAGAATATTACACTGAAGCGGAAAGAAAAAAATCCGGTATTCCGATAAATAAGAGCCTACAGAAGGATATTAAAATTATGCAAAAAGAACTTGGATTAGATAATTATAACTTTCCTTTTTAAATTACATTTTTTCTTAAAAGATAATCCCTTCCTTCTGATCTTCAATTGGTTCAGAATGAAGAAAAATAGTGTCCAAATTATCAATCCCTAGTTTTTCTCTAATATTGGTTTCCAATTCAGAAATATATTCATGGGTTTGTGAAATATTTAATGACCCATCAAAAAATACATGAAGTTCTAAAATACAATAATCCATTGTTGCCCAAAATTCTAATCCGTGATATCCCTTAACTTGGGAATGAGCCCTTAACACTTCTTCTACATTTTCACTTATTTGTTGTATCATTTCTGGTCCAACATCAGCACATTTGATTTGGTCTGATAGTAAAGTTTCGCTATGAGTTTGAGCTTCGAGATGTGTTATAACTCGAGAAATTAGAGGTGCTTGTTTCTTTATCTCAACTTCAAACATAGAGGATACCCTATGAGCATCTGTAAGTGAAAGTGCTTCATCAACTATTATAACTAAAGAAATGAAATACTTATCTTCAATTCTAAATATATTGAGATCTTTAACATTTTCGATTTTTGGGTATTCAGATTTCATAGAAAAAATTAAATTAATTAATCCCTCACCAATAGATTTTTCGCTGGCCATAGGATTCATTTCAACAATACATTCAACTTCATATAAAGGAAATACCTTCACACTCATATTCCTTATGGCCTTAATGATTTCATTAGCGTGTACAATGGAAATATGATCTTCGACGGATAAATGAACTTCTAGAAATAAAGTTTTACCGCTTGTTCGGATTTTTATATCATGAACACCAACAACATGTTCTAATCGGAAAATTTTTTGTCTTAAATCTTCTATGATAATTAAATTTACAGGATTCGTGTCTGTAAGTTCTTTTATTCCGTCTCTTGCCAATTTCACTGCTCCACTAATTATCCACGCGGATAAAATAATACTTAAGATTGGATCAATAAAAAAAATATTAAAATACGCTAAAATAAAACTGAAAAATACTATGATAGCCCGCATTGAATCTTGAAATAAATTAAGCCCTTGTATTTTCAAAGTTAAACTTTTACTGCGTTTACCTTGATAAATAAGTATCCTGGAGAAGACTACATTTATAGAAAAAGAAATAATTAAAATAATAAGCCCAATTCCAGGTTGAGTAATTAGAAACCTTTGTTGAATAGTAACTTGAATTGCATTATAAATTAATAAAATATATATATTCATTAAGATAATTCCTTGAATCAAGGCTCCTATAGAATCTGTCTTCGAATGTCCATACATATGTTCATAATCAGCAGGTTTTTCGCTATGATATATAGAATATAAAGAAATAGAGACAAATAATACATCTGTAAGTGTATCTACCGTCTCAGAGAGGAAACTTAAACTTCCTGTAATTAAGACCCCAAATACTTTTAATATAGACTGAAACACAACTATTAAAACTGTTAAAAAGGCGAACTTGATTTTATTGTCCATACTTTAAGAGTTTGAAATAATTATTGGATTGTTAAATTTATATCAATTCTCCCTTTGCGACAATAAAAGCTTTTCCTCCTACAGATACACTTATTTGGCCTTCATCACTTTCTTCTGCTCTCAAATAGAGTAAGGAAGGGCGACCTACCTCATGACCTTGTTCTACTCTCACATCTATACGATTTTTGATAAAGTATTGATGTTTAACTAAATAGGCTGCAAGGCACCCATTTCCTGAACCTGTTGCAGGGTCTTCAGGTATACCGTGATAATGAGCAAAAACACGAACACTCAAATTATTTCCTTTATTTCGAGTTTCTGGACAGAAAATTAGTATCGATTTTGCTTCGGTTTTTTCCAACAGATCTAAACATTTATCTACATCTACTTTAGCTTTCTTTAAAGCATCTAAAGTCTTTAAGGGGACAATAATGAACCATCCTCCTGTGGATACTTCTTGAATTGGAAATCTATCATCAATATCAAACTCATCAAGATTTAAAATCTTCGAAATTAATTCTATGTCAAAAAATTTACCAAATGTGGGAGGATTTTGTTCCATCCATAGAATATCTGGTTTGCCTGATTTGTATTTAAATAGTACTGGTATAGGTCCAATTTTAAGATTAAGCAGAATTGTTTTGATATTTCCTTTAATTAATTCTTGTTGAATTACAAAAGCAGTGCCTATTGTGGGATGTCCTGCAAAAGGTAATTCCACTTCGGGTGTAAAAATACGTACGTCATAATTTTCTTTTGAAGTAATAAATGTTGTTTCAGAATAGTTCATTTCTTTTGCAATTTTTTGCATTTCAGCTTCAAAAAGTTTTTCTTCGCATATAAAAACAGCAAGCTGATTTCCTTCAAACTTTCTTTCAGCAAATACGTCTACTATGTAAAATTTACATTTTGGCATGAAAAAACCTCTATTTTGGTTAAAACCTCAACATTAATTTGTATATATTATAAAAATTGAATTCTTTTTAATGTAATAATTTTGGTTTTTCTTTAATATTCAATATATTATTAGATTCTATTAAAATTTATAATTATATTTTTTATTTAAAAGAATAAATTATACAGTTTATATAATGAAAATTGAAGAAACTGAAAAAATTGGGAAATTATTTTTTGAAGAGATGTGGAGTAAGCCAGATCTTACTATTGCTGATGAAATTATTGATCCAAAGTACAATCCAAGTTGGATTCATATAGATAAAATAGGTTCAGCTCAATTAAAACATGAAATCACATATTTCCGTAATATGTTCCCCGATTTAAAGTATGAAATAGTTGAGATGAGAGGAGAAGAAGATAAAGTATGGGTTCGCTATAAAGGACATGGTACACATCTTGGAAAGGGATGGGGTTTCGAACCTACAAAGAAAGAAGTAACATTTGAGGGTGCAACATTATTATACATAAATTCCGAAGGTAAAATTATTGATCAATGGGGTGCTTTTTGTTTTTATGATATATTTTATGAGCTTGGAGTCGTACCCCCTTTCTGGGAATTACACAAATATTTATCTGGTACATAAAAACAGCGGTTTATTTATTATCTCTTTGCGGGGGAAGCATAACAATAATCACAATTATGTTTACACCGAAAAATTCCTGAATACCCCCCTATATCTTTAGATTTGAAGCAACCGCAATCTTTTCTTTGCCCCGTATCTCTTATTTTTGGAATTTTCTCATCAATTAATTGCTCAATTTTATATGCATCAATGCAATGTGCTTGTTCTATTCCTTCAATTTCTAGCAGATTTGGTTGACAACATGCTTTCATTTGAATATCCATATTATTACAGATTTGCTTTAATTCACTTAATATCTCTTTTTTTTTCTCTAATGATGGATCAATCGGAATATACCCTCGAGCATTCATTCTATTCTTTACCTTAGAATAAATTGTTGCAAATGAAAAAATCATTTCCCTAATTCCAATATTAGAGACCTTTTCAATAATAAGTTTGAATTTTCCCAAATTATTTAATATAATATTTGAGCTCTTTTTCTTGTAAAAAATTATCGGATCATATCTATAATTAATAGTTGATAGACCAAACTCCTTAACGAGCCATTCTAATTGCTTGAATCTTTCGTCTAGAGATACATTAATGTATTTTTCTAATTCTGAGGGAGAATTAATCGTAAATTGAAAAGTATGCCCTCTATAAGAATCAAAAAGATCTTTATTATTAGTATAAGTATTAATCCATTCTCCAAAATTTTTACTCCACCATACAAAACATCTTACATCATTCGGGTTTAATGAGATTCTACTTACTTGTTTGCGATTAAAGGGATTAACCACATCGACATAACCATCCTTTATTCGATGAATCACCCACTCCATTAAAAACGCCGGAATATCGGTTCTCCGAGAACAAGAGATTATTGGGGCTTTTATAATATTTTTTTTTTCAATTTTCTCCATGAGTATTTTAAAATTAGATTATAATTTCATACTTAAATCCATTATCTAATTCAATTTTCTCTTTTTTACCAATGTTAAAGTTATTAACAATAATTTGAGAACCTTGTAAGGGTGAATCTCTACATTTAATTAAAATATAATCTTTTCCTTGAATTAAATTTAATTCAATATGCACTTCTTCTTCTTGAAATTCAAACGATTTAATCAAAACACCATCAATTCCAAAAGTCAATCGCTCTTTAAAATCAATAAATAAATCTCCAAAAACTTTCTTCACGTATGCAGTTGCCGTAGCTGCCGATCCGATTCCCCAATCAAACATAATATATCCAGAAACTCTTTCATCTTTTCCTAAATGACCATAATTTTCACAAACACATCCTTTATCTATTCCATCAATAGTTTCAATTGCTTTTAAATTTCCGGGACATATTTTCTCATACTCTTTTAATAGTTGTAAAGCCCATGATGCCCTTAAGGCAGCGATCCCTCTTTCTATGTACTCTCTCTTACCAGTTATTAGATAATATTCCATGTAAGTACAGACAAACAATGCTTGTCGAGCATCATTTAATTCAGCATCAACATTTTGAACACCAAATCCACCAAATGTATTAATACTTATATATGGCATATTCCAAATCTGCTGAAATAAAGATAATACTGCGAGTGTGCGCTCTCCCGCTGTTAAATATTCAACATTTCCAGTTATCTTATACAATTCCTTAAAGCCTTCAGCACACCAATACATACTTAAAGTACTCATAAGATTACAATTAGTATACTCATCAAAGAAATTAAGTGAACGACCTTTACATGAATAAAAAGGTTCAAAATCGTGCCATTTATCTTCACTGATTATTTCAGTTTGAATGTAGTTAGCTATTTTTTTGCACACTTGGATTACTTTTTCTTCTTTTGTAATTTTATAAAACTCCAATAAGAACATTAATGGTGCACCTGAGCTTGCAGAATTAATCAAATCTTTACTTATAGTAGGGGCTTCTTCATTATTTTTGAAAGATAAGTATGTAGGTATCGCTCCATTTTCTAACTGAATTTTCTCCAACAAATCAACAAGCTCATAACATTTATCTAATGTTTTCTCTTTTTTATCTCCGAAAGTTTGATAATATTTCAATGCCCAATACATAGATAAACAAGAATCTACAACGTGAAATTCTTCTATATAAATAATTGCTTTAAGGCCATTTACAGTAGAAATATTATTAGTAGTTAGCGATTCTGGAAAAATTACACTTGGAAAGACTCCATTTATACGAGATAAATTTAAGATGGTATTAAACATTTTATTTCCTTTATCAATTAAATTAGAATTCTTCCAAAATTCACCAAAATATCTAAATCCATAAGCAGATCTAATATTTAAAAACCAGGCATTATTCCATATTTGTGCTAATCGTTGTATATTGGAGTAATAATGAGTAATTTTATAAACTTCATCAGGTTTGACAAATTTAATTGGTTGTTTATCTTTACCAAGCCATGATCTTTGCCAAAAACCACCACAATTTTCTTGGTCTATCTTGAAATCGCACCAATATTTATGACGTTCTATTATCGCATTAAATCCTTCATTAACATTAATATCATATGGAAGAATCTGTGGTTCTAAATTTTCATAAAGCAATTTTTTACCATATTTTTCCCAAAAAAAATCATTTAAATATTGTAAAATCTCTATTTCTGATTTTTCTTTGAAGACAATTATATAATACCTAAAAGTTAAATCTGTGTGTGATACTATTTTCCATTCTTTAGAAGGAATATGCTTAAAGAAAATATGTCCAGTTGGTTGATAATTTCCAAAGCAATAAGATATTTGTTTTCTTTCTTTAAAATCTTGAGCTTTTAAGTTAAGATCTATAAAACTTTGATAAGGATGATTATTTCTAAGTGTTTTTAAATCAGGAATAAAAGCAAGAGCATACTTTCCTTTCTTGTAAACAATAACTGGTGAACGATATACATGGTCTCCTATAACTAAATTCTTTCTTGGTCTAAGATGAGGAACCCATGTAAAATCCGGCTCGTTTTCTAATAAAATAGCATAGTTAACGCCTAATTTTGATAAATTTATATCTCGATTATTGGACAATTTATATCTGATGTGAATAATATTAGTCTCTTCTAAACAGTAATCTAAATTTAGTAAGAAATCATCGTCATTTAGTTGATAATATAATTTCTTTTTCTTACTTTTTAGAAATGATAAAGGTTTTGTCTCTCTTTTATTTTCCTTCCAAATGTTTAAAGTACTGCATTCATCATTACTTCCTATTATTGGGATCCAGTTATCATTGTCTTTTATCTCTATTTTTTCTGTAGTATATCTATGATTTTCTTCAACTGTTATTCGGATTAAATCGTTTTCTATAATCATCGTTTTTATTCCTAAGAACTTTTGATCGGATAAACCAAGAAGTTCTTCTAATTATATCCTTTTCCTTTATATTATTTAAAATAATTAAATAAATAATTTCAAATTTAGTTTTTAAGGATTAAATGATTCTAACTATTTATGATTCCTTCAATTGAATGGGTAGACAATAAAGTAAAGATGATTGATCAGACTGTACTTCCCCATAAACTTGAATTCCTTGAGTTTGACAATTATAGGGACGTCGCAACGGCTATTAAAGTAATGAATATACGTGGTGCTCCAGCCATAGGTGTTGCAGCGGCAATGGGGATGGCTTTAGCCACACTTGAATTCAAAGATCTTCCAAAAGAACCATTCCTAGAAGAAATGGAAAAAGCTGCAGAATTAATTAGAAATACTAGACCTACGGCTTCAAACTTATTCTGGGCAATAGATAGAATATGGAATATTATCAGTTCTTATCCAGATAATCCTTCAAATTTATCTGAACTGGTCATTGAAGAAGTTAAATTAATGGCTCAGGAAGATGTTAATGTAAATAAAAATATCGGGAAAAACGGAGCAACTTTATTGGATGATGGAGATGTAATATTAACTCATTGCAATGCTGGGTCGCTTGCCACAGTCCAATACGGAACCGCTTTAGCTCCTGTTAGAGCAGCTATTGAACAAGGAAAAAATATTAGTGTAATTGCTGATGAAACTAGACCTAGATTACAGGGTGCTAGATTAACTGCTTATGAATTGCAATATGATAAAATTCCCGTAAATGTAATTTCAGATACCTCCTCTGGTTTAATAATGAGACTTGGAAAAGTTAATAAAGTTATTGTTGGAACTGATAGAGTAACTTCGGATGCAGTATTTAATAAAATTGGTACTTACTTGGTTGCCTTAGCAGCGAAAGATAATAATATCCCATTTTATGTTGCCGCTCCTTCATCAACATTATCTCTTCATGAAACGATTAAGGACGTTACAATCGAGCAGAGGGATAGTACGGAAGTTAGTAATGTATTAGGGAAAGTTAAAATTGTTCCCGATGGAGTAAAATGCTTGAATTATGCATTTGATATCACTCCATTTAGGCTAGTCAGTGCAATTATAACTGAAGATGGAGTTTATAGTCCTAAAGAACTTTTAAAAAAATATAAATAAAAAACTAAAAAATTTTGTATCCTTTTTTCTTATTCAATTCTTTCTACAATTGTTTTCAACTGTAGAATATTTTTTGCTTTACTTAAATCACGTCTAACAGATGGAGAATTTCTTATATTTTTAGTTAACCATATTGCATTTCTTTTTAACTCTTTAAACTTAATTTCTTCATTACTAATTGGATTTGAAATTCCATTGAGGTACTCATCAATTAAATCCTCATAAATCTTAATATATTTTTTAAATAAGGTAAAATCCTTTTTAAATGGAATCACTTTACCTTTTGTGAAATATTCATGTATTTGATTAAATATTTCTGGATTTCCTAAGGATTCTCTGCCAATCATTAAGGCATCAACATTTGTATAATCTATAAAATGTTTAGCGCTAATGGGATTGATGATGTCACCATTTCCAACTAACGGAATTGTTAATTTTTCTTTTAACCTCTTCACAGTGTCTAAATCTAAAGCATCCTCATGAAAGTTACTTTTAACAGTACGAGCATGAATTATTGCAAAATCAATTCCAGAATCATTTATTATTTTTGCCATCTCTTTAATATTAACTGGGTTTTCAAAGCCCGTTCTAATTTTAAGTGAAACCGGTTTAACGGAGTATTTTACTGCAACTTTAACTAATATCTTTAATGTATTTAAATCCTTCATTAAATATCCCCCCTCTTTGGCTTTAATTGCCCTTTTAGACGGGCATCCTGCATTTAAATCTAATATATCAAACTTATAACTTTCAAGGTAATCGATAGACTTTTTCAATGCTTCTGGATCAGAGCCAATTAGCTGTATGCTTATAGGATTTTCTTGTTCTATTTTATATAAATCTTTTTCTATAGACTTTGGACGATTTTCAATCTTTTTAGTGTATAACATTGGAACATAAACTAAACCAATATTAAAAAAATACCTACAAAATCTTCTAAAGGGGCTGGTGGTTACATTTAGCATTGGAGCTAAAAGATATCGATTTTTCAAATTAAGTGATCCTAATTTCATGCGCTTTATTTAAGGCTCTTAAATTCAACTTACAAAATAAAATCATGAAGT
>JAZGEW010000062.1:0-3772 GCA_036478875.1 Promethearchaeia archaeon
TCATTTTTATATGTTCTATCAACACAGATTATAATTTGTATCACACGCTTTTATATAATTAGAAAACCAATAGTTTATTGAAGAAGTGAATTCCCTTAGCTAACATTGGATTTCGCCCTCTATTAAACTCAAGCATGAGTTTAATTCTCTCTTAACCTAAAATACTTCGGCTCGAACTGAAGCTCCTTTATCTTTTTTTTTAATTTTGGTGTGACACCTAGATAAAATCTGTTTTTAGAGTGTATAAATTCCCTCAAATTTAAGGATGGGTTAAAATGTTTACCCTATCATTGTGAAATCTTTTATTCTTTGTTAGAACTCTACGAAAGAATTTAATTAGTTATAACAAAATTTTTTATAGAAATTAAATGGTAATTATATTGTTAGATTTCTACATAAAAGTAGATAATGAACAAAAATTAAACTGAATCCGGAAAGACAAGATGAAAAATTCAGCTGTAAGACTTACTTTTTTAGGGGGCGTGAATGAAGTAGGGGGAAATAAAATCCTATTAGAAGATTTTAATTATAATGTGAAAATTTTTTTAGATTTTGGAATTAATATAAAGGATTTCAATGATAACTTTGAAAAGTACGAGGAACCATCTTCAGTTAAGGAATTAATAAAGTTAGGATTGTTACCTAATACAGAACACCTTTCAGTTGAAAACTTATATACTAATTACGAAGCTAGTAAAAACCAGGAATACAATGATTTGGAAACGAATGTAGATGGAATTCTTATCACTCACCCACATAAAGACCATTTTTATGGTCTATCATTTATTAACAGAAAGATTCCCGTTTATACAGGAGTTTTTACAAAAAAAATTATTTCTGCTTATTATAAATGTTCAAAAGTTTCGATCAGCAATAATTACGGTGGATTAGAATGGAAACTTTTTCGTACTGGAGATGTCCTCAATATCAAAGGATTAAAAATAATTCCCGTGCATGTAGATCATTCGATTCCAGCAGCTTACGGATTTATAATTAAAACCTCTAAATGTAATATCGTTTATACAGGAGATTTTCGTATGCATGGACCCTTATCTTCTATGACTCAAGATTTTTTGCAAGAAATAACAACTAAAGGTCTCGATAAAATTGATATCTTAATCTGTGAAGGGACACACATTCATAGGGGTGCAATTGAGTCCGAAAATAATGTAGAAAAAAATATTGAACAACTCTTCCTTGAAAATCCTTTTGATTTCTTTCTCGTAAAGTATGGACGCCTCGATTGGGATAGGTTTAGGACTTTTTCTTTAATTGCTAAGAAGCATGGTTGGAAATTTGTCATTACCGAAAAAGACGCATATTTCTATTATCTTATGAATAAAGATGAAATCTACGAAAGCATGAAAAATCCAAGCATTATCGCTGATGATCACATTTTAATCCTCTCGAGTGGCAATGCAAGATATCGATGGCAAGAAAAAATAAGGCAAGCGCTGCATAAGGAAAAGAAAGGTTTCCGTTTTATAAAATATAATGAAATTAAAGAGTTAAAAAGTCAATTTTTCTTTTACATTACTTCTCTACAAAAAAATATTATCGAAAAGATTAATCCAAATCTTAAAGGCGCGTTTATTTCATCTAGTATTGATCCTTATACAGAAGAATATATTGATAACAATAGAACATTAACCCGCTATTTTCGTCAACATGGCATTCCTTCTTATAGAGTACATGCATCTGGACACGCAATGCCTCATCATTTAATTAATTTTATTAACTCGGTAAATCCTGAATATTTAATCCCAGTTCACACCGAACATCCCCATTTTTTTAAAACTTTTTTTGAAAAATCTGAAATTGAGGTAATAGTTCCTGATAAAAACGATAAATTCGATTTAAACTGAAATTAGAAATAATTAATAACATTGGCGTTTCATAAGTTGAAAAAAAAATGCTTTAAATGCGGAATGATCCGTTCCACTAAAGATCTCGTAAAATTAGAAAGTGGAGATTACATTTGCTTTTTCTGTTGGAATAAAAAGTTAAATGATAGAGGAATTTCACGATAAAACAAACAGGTTTAATGATAAGAAACATTAACCAAATTTTGTTAAATTAATAAGAGATTAAGTACGTGTATTGAGTTAAATCGAACTTCTTGAGTTTAATATCTTTCTGATTTCCTGAGCCGTGAGGTATTAGTGGCATTTTAATTACCCAGTCGTAATCTTCTAAATACAAATTATTATAAAAGATATTCTTGTACTTACACCAATCTAAAAACATACTCACTGATATATTCTCGTTTTTAAGAGATGGGACAGTCGACATAAAAAACCTCCTCATATTTATAATTAATTGAATAGCCCTATGCACTGAAAATTGTTTCGCCTAGTTTATATAAGATATACACTTAATCAGCTTTTCTTGCCAAAGGAAATAGCGTAATCGGAAATACTTGATATCTATAGCAACCATCATAATATTAAAAATTGATATATTTATATGTTTCGAAGTTTTTTTCAAAAGGATTGTGATCAAAGATTTATATTAAAAATTCACTTTTAAAAACCTAACAATCTAATTAAATAGAATATTCTTACTCCTATGACTTCTGATAATGATACTAAGGAAAAACTACAGCGCTATCTGAAAAAGGAAATTTTAAAAGATGCTAAAAGAATAAAAAATAAGTATCCCCCTATTTCAGAAAAGATTAACGGAATCTCTAAATCCTTAAAGATTAAGAACATATATGAGTTAAAAGGAAATCTAAATAATTTCATTATCATTACTACAAAAAACTATGCTAAAAATCCTAGAAACAGATATTTTTTGGCAATATTATTAGCTTCTCAAAGTTCGGATTTTTTAGTTAGTTTAGCAAAAGAATTTAGTAAACAAAATAGATTAAAACTGATCCAGTTTTCATTACATCCTCAACACTTTAGAGTTGGTTTATTTTCTTTGAAAGAAATACACGATAAGAATAATATTTCAGAAGCAATCAATTTACTAAAAGAATTTAGAATTAATTATCGAAAAGATTTAGAAAAACTCAGAAAATTAATTGAACGTGTATAATATTTATAACCAGACACAATATTAATATTAATTATTTTAGTTATGAATTTGAATTAAAGATTTAAATTGAGGTAAAATGTCATTCAGAGAGAACACTGTTAAAATTGTAAGCACGATTGGTCCTGCTTCTAGTTCAAAACAGATGATTAAAAGTCTAATCGATGCCGGGGTCGATATTTTTAGACTAAATTTTTCTCACGGAACTCATAAAGAAAAAAGTGAATTAGTTGAAAGAATTAGAGGTATTGATGACAAGGTTGGAATTATGGCGGATATCCAAGGTCCTAAAATTAGGGTTGGCAAATTTAAGAACGATGAAGCCTACATATTAAATGTTGGACAAGATGTAAAAGTATTTGAGAGTGAGATTCCTGGAGGTGGAGACCAAACTCAATTTTCCATTCCGTTAGTAGGATTTTTGAAATCTATGAAAAAAGGGAATGTTTTTTTTGTTAACGATGGGATTATTAAAATTGAAGTTAAAAGTAAAGAAAAAGATCATTTGATTGGAGAGGTAATTGCCGGGGGATTAATTAGCAATAATAAAGGAGTAAATATTCCTACTGGAGAACTAAATCAATCTGTGCCTACTGAAAAAGATATTAAAGACCTTGAGTTTATAGCAGATATTAATCCTGAGTTTGTAGCAATTTCATTCGTATCTAACGGAGACGATGTTCTCACAGTTAAAAAACTCCTTGAGAATTACGGGAATGACGAAATAAAA